>PWNW01000038.1 GCA_003557605.1 Spirochaetaceae bacterium | reverse complement strand
GTTGCTCAGAAAATAGCCCCCAAGGGTATCATATGCCTTCTATCCGCTCTGTCTTTCCATGAGATCGGCACACAGAATCCTTCCGATATTTGGATAGCTGTTCCCAGAGGAACCCGAATTCCGACGGTTAGCGAATACCCTATTCAGATATCCCTGTTTTCCGGAGAGGCATACTCAAGCGGCATCGAAGAGCATACCGTGGATGGAGTGGTTGTCAGAGTCTACAGTATCGCGAAGACCATTGCCGATTGTTTCAAGTACCGAAACAAGATCGGCCTGGATGTCGCTATCGAAGCTCTGAAAGATGTTATCCGGAACAAGAGGATATCAATCGATGAGATTCTTCATTACGCAAGGATATGCAGAGTGGAGAAAGTGATGAAACCCTACATGGAGAGCCTGGTATGACAGAACCCCGGAAAGATTATGCAGCATCCGTATTGGCACGTCTCCTTAACCACAGCAGGCAGCACAAAGAAAATTTTCAATCACTCCTTACACGTTATGTTGGAGAGCGCTTTCTCTTCAGACTTGGAGAGTCTTCATTCAGGAGCAGCTATGTTTTGAAAGGTGCATATCTTCTGACAATCGTCCTTGAAGACCAAACATACCGAACAACCAAAGACATCGACTTCCTCAAATCAGGCAAGACCGACACCGACAGCATCAGGGAATCTCTGGAATCATCTGTGCGATCCAATACCCCGAGGATGCTGTTGCATTCGATATTGCATCCATTTCGCTCCAGGATATCCGGGAACAGAATGTCTATCATGGACAGAGAGCGAAGATACGGGCCGCCATCGGAAAGGCACGGGTTATCCTGCAAATTGACATCGATCATGGAGACTCGGTATTTCCCGGCCCTCTCGCCAAAGAAATACCGCCTTTAGCCAGTTCTGCAGCCAATTCAACCTAAAAATGACCGCAAACGTCGACCTGTGACCAGAACACAATGGTCCTCAAGACACCAAAGGGAATACCAGTATACAGCAGCAGTTTACCATAGATGTTTCTCATATAAGACTTCTCCTCATAAAGATTCTCTTACTAGTAAAACATATACACTTTCAGGAGTCACCATGACAGCCGCAATATCCTGAAATTTTTCGGGTAATATCAAGAAGAGTGTTGCGTTGGTCAAAAGCAGACTCAAAGAAAGGATTGCTGTATACCCCATGAACCGGTAGAATGTATCTGAAACGATTCTGTATCCATGGAGAGCCTATGCCGGTTTTTTCTCTTCAGCACGATTCTCTGGCTTCTCATTTCAGGGGGCTGCATCCCTTTGTACGGAAGTGCGGCAATGACAGGCGCGGCCCCTGGGCGCTGCGGAGAAGGGTGCTGCTGGATTACCTTGTGGTATATATGAAGGAAGGGTACGGGCGGTTCTCTCTCGGGGATCGGTCCTGGATTATGGAGGAGGGGGATGTGTTCTGGGTGCCTCCGGGACGCATCTGCAGCATGGAGTCCCGCAGCAGGACCATGGTATGCCCGTTTATCCATTTCGATCTTATATACCGCATTCCTGGAAGTCATTGGGAGATGCATATTCCTGATGGGATCACCGATGTCTCTCCCTGGGCGCAGCTGATGCACCCGCCCCTGCCGGAGGATTCAGCTTTCAGTCAGCTCGGGGGAGTGTACCGGGTGACCCATGGCGACTATATCTGCGCTTTGATTGAGGAGATCTGCAGAGATGCGGCTATGATGCGTCCCTCCTTCCAGGCAGAGCAGGCAGGGCGGATGTTCCTGCTTCTCTCGGCGGTGCTTCGTGAGGTGCTGGCAGAGGAACAAGCTGATGCCGTGGTGACCGAACGGCTGCTCCGGCTCTCCGACTACCTGAAGGATCATCTTTCCCAGGCGACCGCCGCTTCCTGCGCTTCATTCTGCGGGTTCTCAGAAAGCTATTTCAGAAAGGTCTTTGCCCGTGTCTACGGTACTTCCCCAAGAACCTACCTGACCCGAATGAGGATTCGCAGGTCAGCGGAACTGCTCGCCCATACCAGTAAGGGCCTCGATGAGATAGGACAAGCCGTCGGATATGCCCATGCAGGAAATTTTTCCCGGGTATTTACGCGGCATATGGGAATTTCCCCGGGAGCATACCGCAGGGGGATGGCGCCGGGCAGGGAAATCAGCTAAGATGGTCTTATGAAAACAGTGAACATTCCGGAGATACAGCAAGCAGGGCAGATGAAGCCTCGGGAGCTGATTGATGCACTGCTGAAGTTCGGAGCTGAGGCCCCTGTTGACCATCAGCAGTGGGAGGAGTACCGAAGGGACCCTGAAGAGGTTCAGGTAAGCTGCCGCCTCGGGTATGAGAAGACAAACCTGTATCTGTACTTTCAGGTGAAGGAGCCTGAAATCAGAGCAGTGAACACCTCTCCCCATGATCCGGTTTACCAGGACAGCTGCGTCGAATGCTTTGTTTCCGTGGCGGGTTCAGATGAATACCTCAACTGCGAATTCAACCCCCTCGGTGCATGCCTTGCGGGAATCGGTACCGGCAGGCAGGGAAGAACGCCGCTTCCTGCAGAGGAGATCCAGTCGCTCTGCCTGTATGCCTCGTACCGGGACGGAGAGCAATCATCTGAACACTGGGACCTGCTGGCGGTGCTTCCCTTAGGCCGCTGGGGTGCCGCAGGGAATAAACAGTCCCTTGCCGGGATGGTTCTGAAAGGAAACTTGTACAGCTGCGGAGATAAGCTCAAGGAGTCCAGGTACATCTCATGGAATCCGATACTTCTGGATGCGCCAGATTTCCACCAATCCCGATGGTTTGGGGAATTCAGGTTTGCCAGTGAATGAAAAAACATTCGAATAAATAGAGCTTTTCTCCTTTTAAGGCAGAAGATTTTTAATAATTCGCTCTTCTCATTCTGTCTCCACCATGATAATATTCGAACATATGGAACAGCACCAGCCGGATGAAAAAGCACAAAGCAAAACGAAGCACCTGATGCTCTATGAGGAGCTTCTGGAATTCTTCCTTTCCGCATACCAGCCCGGGGACATGCTCCCGACTGAGAACCAGCTGCTCACCCGGTTTGATGCAGGACGGGGCACCCTCAGAACCGCATTGAACCGGCTGGCTGAAAAAAGCATCATACAGCGCATTCCCGGAAAAGGGACCTTTCTCAGCGAACGGTATCAAGTTGGGCTGAAGCGGTATCGTACTGCACTGATTCTTTCTGAACAGGAGTTTGCCGACACCACGGTATGGCAGTATACGTGGTACAACAATATGGAAATGATCAACGGTGCCCTCAAGGAGGCGCTGAAGCTCAATATAGCCGTTGAGCTGGTCCCTGAATCCGCGGTGCTTCCTGAAATAGAGACCGATTATGACGGGTATCTGGCATTCCGTTACATCCGAAACGAGGTGCTTGAGAAGCTTGCCGGACCGGTTGAGCGGATTCACTATGAACTCGATATCCACGACGGACTGAAAAAAATTACTGAGGACAGCATTGCCCTGGGCGCACGGCAGCCCGCATATATCGGCAATACCGAAGACGGGCGTATTGAAACTGTGCAGGCTGTTCTTGCATCCCACGACCTGCCCCCGATTCCCCACCACAGAATTGTTTCGTGCCGGGGGACTTCTGCAGCAGGATACGAAGCTGCATCTTTGCTCCTGGAGCGTTCAGGTCTGCCGGACTGCATCTACTGCTCCACTGACCTCCGGGCCATCGGAGTGCTTGCATATCTGAAGGAGCATCATATTGATGTGCCTGACCGGGTTATGCTCTACGGATTTGACGGAACACGGGTATCACGGACTTCCGTTCCATCCCTTACTACCTGCGCCTTTGACTGGCAGTATTTCGGGAAGCATGCAGTACGGCGGATACGGTCCCGTCTTGACAGTGGAGAAGCCCCAGTGCCGATCCGCCAGAAAGGACAGCTGGTCAGGGGAGGTACGACCCCTGCAAAGAGGAGAACCCTTGACAGGTCTGCATTTATTGAACGTACCTGCTCCATGGGGGATTCAGCATCAGTTGAGACCATGGAGTTTCATCTCCAGGAGGGAGCAGCCATCTTCGGGCTTGATGCTTCCCTGGAGGCCCTGTATCTATGGTCCCTGAAACGGGGGTACATCAGCAGGGAGATTCTTGAGGGCAATGAGCAGTATGCCTTTTATGACTACGATTACGATATCTTTTTTCATCTGCAGATCAGTCATGCCAGGAAGAACTACCTTCCCGGGCAGACCCGGCCTCAGGTGCCTGAAGGCGCCCAGTGCCTAATATGCAGAGAAACTGCCGGAACTCCCGGCAGGGAGCTTCTGAGGCTGCATCCGGTTGAGCTTTCCAAGCCCTATTTTCTGCAGCTCACGCCTTTTCCGGTCTTCCCCAGGCACTTTGTCCTGATAGACTGCGAGCATACACCGATGTGCATTGACGACAGGGCGGTGAATGATATCTTTCAGTTCATCGATCTTGCCCCCGAGTATGTGGTATGTTCCAACTCCGATAAACCCTGGGCCGGTTCTTCGATCCTTGAGCATATGCATTTCCAGACTGCCCGCGATATTGATCTGCCGATTTTCTCCGCCAGGGCTGTGGAGGGCTCGACGATCCACCATCGAGGCGTGACGCTCCAGCGGCTGCACTATCCGATTGCTTCGGTGCGGATTACCGGGACCGACCGGGATGCGGCAGCGGAGGCGGGAAGCAGGATTACTGCTGCATGGAAGGACCTTTGGAGGGACAATACTGTCAATTTGGCGGCACGGATTCGTCACGGGGTATACGAACTGTATATTATTTTCCGCAATCCGGGATGGAGAAACCCCCGCCATGTAATGAAGTACAAATCTGAAGGAGTGGGCATCGTAGAGGTGAGCGGTCACTGGCTGTTCCCCCCCTCTGATGATGAACAGATTCGTCAGGAAATTCGTCAGGACGGGAGAAGGATAATCAGAGAGTTCTTTGCAGGACTCAATCCGGTGCCCTCCGAGACGGGTGATGATATCTCCAGCATCATGTCATCTTTGTTTCTCCAGAAGGACTGAGGTATGGACGCAACTAGAATTCAACAGCTGCGCAGCCTGCTGGATGCCCGAAACAGGGAGGTTTTCCTGTTTCGGGTGCCCGGAAGGGTAAATCTTATCGGAGAGCATACGGACTACAACAGCTGTCCGGTGCTTCCCCTTGCCGTTGACCGTGAAATCCTCGGGCTTGCATCTCCCAGGAAGGACCGGGTCGTCACTGTCATGGATGTAAATAGGGAATACGGTTCAGCTGAATTCTGCGCTGACCCGGTCATTGATCCCTTTCCATCGGGAAGCTGGTGAAACTACATCAAGGCAGGGGTGCAGGAGATGCTGCAATCCTGGAATGATCTGCCTGGGAACATCAATGGGTTTGACATGGTAATTGACAGCACCATTCCTCCGGCTGCCGGGATGAGCTCATCCTCAGCCATGGTGGTGCTTTCAGCCCTTGCATTCCTCCGGGCAAACGGCATATCTGTGCAGTCCGATGCACTGCGCATTGCGCTGGCTGAAGCCTGTGCAAAGGGGGAACGGTATACCGGGACCCAGGGAGGGGGCATGGACCAGGCTGCGGTGCTGATGGGAAGGAATTCCCACGCCATGAAGATTGATTTTCATCCCCTGGTATGTGACCATGTTCCTCTCCCGGAATCGCACTGCATCATTGCCGCCCATTCCACGGTCCATGCACCAAAAACCCGTTCTGCCATGGATGCCTACAACCGCAGAAGCATTGAATGCGCCCTGGCTGCAGCGGTGCTGTCCCATCGGGCACGCAGGGAGCGGGGAGTCGAAGGGATCAGGTATATCGGGGATTTGACTAGGGAGAAGACCGGCCTTACGGATCAGCAGATTGAGGAACTTGTCCAATCGGCAGAGCACAGCCCCATGAGTGTCAGAGAGATTTCAAAGGAGCTGGAGATTTCAGAGTCCGAGGTTCAGCAGCGATGGTGCCTGAGAAAAGACGGCACCATATTCCCTGAACCTTCTGGGGGTTTTTCTCTTCATAAGCGCCTGATGCACGTCAGGCAGGAATGGAAGCGGGTGGAGAGCACCTGCGAAGCCCTCAGAGAAGGAGATATCCCCCTGGCAGGAGATCTGATGAACCAGTCCCATGCCAGCTGCAGGGACCTGCATGAAATCAGCTGTCCGGAACTGGACCTGCTTACTGAGATCAGCAGAACTGCAGGCGCTGTCGGATCAAGACTGACGGGAGCCGGGTTCGGGGGCTGTACAGTGAACCTTGTTTCCCGTGAGAATGCAGGTGAGTATATCGAAGAGGTGGGGAGAACGTTCTACCAGGAAGCTATTGGACTGGAATCCTGGGTGGAGCACATCTTTGTCGTCTCAGCTTCCGACGGAGCCCAGGAGCTGGACCTCTCAGCGCTTCATGGAAACTGAACGGAGGAATATAAGAACAATACCCATGACCGCAGTATAGCCCAGGAGAATGCTCAGCAATGAGCTGACTCCAAAGCGGCTGAAGAGCATCGAGGTAAGAGAAGGGCCAATGAGGGCCCCGATGCTGCCTGCGCTGATCAGGTACATGATCAGGTGCTTTCTGCGGAAGCGTATCTTGCACATCTCAATCAGCAGCGGCCAGACAGGGCCGCAGAAGAAACCCAGCATCAGCACAAAGACCAGCTGCAGAGCATAGGAGCTCACTGATGTGTGGAGCAGCACCAGTGAGACCGCTATGCCGAGGGTGCACAGGGCGGTATGAAGCACTGTACGTTTTACGCTGATCAGGGCATAGAGCAGTCTGCTCACTGCCAGGCCGGCCCAGAAGAGAGACAGTGATAAGGAAGCGGATGATGAAGGGACCATGAAGCGGTATTCCATATAGAAGGGAAACCAGCTGACTGCTGACACTTCAACCACCACATACAAAAACATCATGAAAAGAAACCAGATAAAACCCTGAAGAGAAACCGGTTCTTCCTGATGTTTGTGTGAGGGGAGCAGTGATGACGGGGGACCTTCCTCCGGACGACGTTTTATCAGGGAGAGCGCCGCCAGGGATACCAAAAGGGTGAGGCCTCCGGTAAGAAGTCCGACAGCCCTTAGGGAGGAGTCAAGGTGAAGCATCAGAGCTATGATCATAGGTGCGGAAAATGCGCCAATGCAGTAGAAAAACTGGGAGAGATGCACCAGCCTTCCTCCGTGACTGGTGTCATACTGTGAGAGCAGGGATGTGCCGCTTGCTTCCACGCATCCTCCGCAGGCTCCGATTGCCGTCATCAGCAAGACCAGGTGCGCAAAGCCAGGAACATAGCCGATAAGGGCTAGACAAAGTGAGGAGCACACTAACGAGAAGATCAGCAGCGGCTCAAGGGAACGAAACCCCCTGCCTGTCATGTAGGCAATCAATGATGAGGTGACGGCATAGCTGACAAACTGCAGGGAGAATGCCGCCCCGAAGACCGCAGGGTCCAGGGAGAAGACTCCGGAAAACTTGGTCACCAAAGACGGCATTACATTGACTGATATGGAGAACCCTGACAGGCTGACAATCAGGGCAATGATCATCCTCCTCCGCTGCGATGCTCTGATATGCACCCGGGCTACTCCGATATGTTCACCAGTTCTTCAAGGGGACGAAAGTCCGCTTCACTGTATCCCAGGGGATTGTGGCGGACCCACCCCTCTGCAAAGACAAATGCCTTTGAATCTCTTCCCGCCTGTGCGCTCATGGAGCGCATGGTCTGCAGGTATGAGTCGAGGTGCTGACTGTCGTCCAGCCAGTTTCTCTGGGAGCGGTGAAAAGCAAGCAGTGTCTCCTTTCGGTCAATTACCTCTGAGATGTCAGCATAAAAATGTGCCGCAGCCTTGTTTCCAAGTCCGTCATGAAGACCGTAGGGCAGGGCATGATAGAGGGCTATGTCCCTGGTGATAACATCAGTCTCAGGGTCGGTTAAGAAATTGGGCATTCCCCGGGTAAATGCGGCGGTGACGGCAATCCTTGCGGTATTCATATGGTCTTCCATGTAGTCCTGCAGTGCAGGTACGAGCATGATGTCCGGTGCGGCGGTCCTTACAACCGCCGCAACCTTCCGTACAAGTTCAAGAGAATATACTACCTCAAGATCATGTTCAATGCTCGGATACCATGCAGCTCCAAGGTACTGGGCAGCCTGCCTGGCTTCCTGCTCCCGGATTTCAATGATTTCCTCTCTGCCGTATTCCAGGGTGCCGCAGCAGCCGTCTGCGACATTCATGTAGTGAATCTCTGCTCCCAGGTCCTGGAGCACCAGCAGCGTCCCGCCCATCATAAACTCGATATCATCGGGATGACAGCCCACGGCAAGGACCACCGGGGGCCTGGTTTGTTTAGCATTCATCGTCAACTGCTGTCTCCTTTCCTCCCTGCTGTGCTGAAGCATGGCAAGCCAGAACAAGTCGGAGATTTCTCAGTCCTGAAGATCCGTCCATGGGCGTGCTGTTTTTAATGGACAGAGCATGCTCGCCGATATGTGCCTGGTAGATATTCACCGGATTGGAGACATGGTACCTGCGGGAATGCTCAGGGGTCTCCACCTCAAGCCGTACGGCAATGGGTTCATCGCTGTGACCGGAGAGCTGAAAGAGGGTCCCGTATCCGCGCATAATGCCCGTATCGCCGTAGATCTCGTATCCCAGATTGTTGAGAGTCCCGAAGAGTCCTCCCCGGGGCTGGTTGAATGCGGCCCGCACGCAGCCCCGCATTCCGTTTTTAAGGGTGTAGAGAATCAGGGCGCCGCTTTCCACATTGATGTTCAGCGAAGGGGGGTAATAGACGCACTGGACGCTGATGATCTTCTCCCCGAAGAGAAATTCCGCCATATCGAGGCAGTGACCGCCCACATCACCAATAGGACCTCCGTACTCTTTGGGGTCAGCGCATCTCCATGCTGAAGCCTCCTGGGGGTCCTCGCCGTAGAGAAACTCCATGTGCATCAGGGCGTAGTCGGGGGAGCCCACAGCCCCGTCCTTCAGAAGCTCCCTGGCCTTAAGGTTGTATGAATTCTTGGTCATCATCAGGTTGACAGATATACTAAGGGACCGCTTTTCTGCAATGGCCATGAGGTCATGGGCCTGTTCGAGACTTGTGGTGAGGGGTTTCTCTATCATCACATGCCTGCCCGACAGCAGAGACTGCCGGGCAGTTTCATAGTGGGTGCTGTTGGATGTGGCAACATACACTGCCTGGATTCTCTCATCTTCCAGCATGGAACTGAGGCTGTCGTACCAGCCCAGGCCCAGGGCTGCTGCAGCACTCTGCCGTTGAGGATTTATGTCCGTCGCTCCGATCAGCTTCATCGGCAGAGGGGTGCTGAATCGGCTTCGATCAAGACCAAAGCCCTCCTTGGCAATCCTGTTTTCCGCAATTCCCCCGAACCCTACGATTCCGTATCCTATTTGATCCATCCTGTCCTCCTTCATCTGCAGTGGCTCTGCAGCACCTGCTTCACCGCATCTATGCACCGCTGGATATGAACATCCTCCCAGGTGGGATGGAGGAAAAGACTTACTGTCCGGCTTCTCAGGCTTTTCGCAGTGGGACAGAGCACTTCAGTATAGTTGACCGAAGCGGGATCGGTGTATTCAGATGAGAGGAAGGGAAACTTCACTGAACCGAATCCGTTGTGTTCTTTGTATGCCCGTTCTTCATAGGCTTCAGGCCAGAGAATGCCGTAGCAGGGAATGCCCATGTCAACCAGTTCCTTGCAGAACTGCGGAGCCTCAATATCGATTTCAGCAAGGTCCAGAAGAACAGGGTACCACCAGTATGCGTTTTTCCGCTCCTCCGTGTTGACCGGCACCTTGCTGATGCCCCGAAGCCCGATAAACGCTTCATCATACATGGCGGCAAAATGTCTTCGTCTTGCAAGGTTCCAGGAATCAAACCGCTTCAGTTCGTTTATTCCGATAATTGACTGGATTTCCGTCATCCGGTAGTTGAACCCGACACGGTTGTGAATATACGGAAGTTTCTCTTCCATGGCCAGCAGGTTGAGCCGCTCCTTCACGTCATAGCCGTGATCACGGAAGGACCGGCATTCCCAGGCAAGGTCCTCATTGTCCGTAACAACCATGCCTCCTTCTCCTCCGGTGGTGAAATGCTTGCTCTGGCAAAAACTGAAGCATCCCACATCTCCGATGGTGCCGACTTTTTTCCCCTTCCAGGTGCCTCCGAAGGACTGGGCGCAGTCTTCGATGACATACAGATTGTGCTTTCGGGCAAAGTCGAGAATCGGTCCCATATCGGCGGTGACTCCGTAAAGATGCACCACAAGCACCGCCTTCGTCCTTTCTGTCAGCAGGCTTTCCAGCACATCGGGGTCAATGGTGTGGTCTTCGGTCACATCGGCAAATACCGGAACTGCACCTGCCTGCACGATACAGAATGATGAGGCGATAAACGAATAGGACGGTACGATCACCTCATCCCCAGGCCCGATGCCGAGGCTTGATACTGCGATATGAAGTGCCGCTGTTCCGTTGGTGCAGCTCACCGCATAGGCAGCTCCCTCCCATTGGGCAAAATCCTTCTCAAATTCCATCCCCTTCGGACCGGTCCAGTAGTTTACCAGACCCGACTTCAAAGGTTCCTGTATGTCATGGATTGATTCCGGTGCGAACTGAGGCCACATCGGAAATCCAAGTTCCGCAGCTCCGTCTGCATTCATTACCAGGTCTTTCTTCTTTTCCATACCAGTATTCCTCCTATTTTTTTTTAAAACAGCATCTGGTACATATCGCGGCAGGTGTCCATGAGGCGTTCCCCTTCACCGGGGGCAATATGCGACGCCCCTGCCTGGGTCTCATATCCTCCCTGTCCGAATGCTTCTTCGGTGGGGATATATCCAATGGCATGATTTACCAGTTCAGCTGCGATGAATGTATCTGTCTGTATGCTTCGGCCCAGTTTCTGCTTCAGGTCTGAGAACACCTCCCCCGGAAGGCCGAAAAACGGCATGTCGGAGATGCGGAAGAGCGCTGCGGAAGCAGTAAGGGGAGTGTGCTGCATCTGTTTCATCCGGGAGAGCATCGTAACTGCCTGAGAACCGGGAATTCCGTCGGAGATATCCCCCTGCTGCGCTGATGCCTGGGCTGCATCAATCATCTCCTGTGATACCTCAAAGCGTTTCAGATTTACGCTTCGGCATCGGAAGTCAATGACATCGCTCTGCGCTGGTGATGCTTTGCTGACCGCTTCGAAGGCCGAAAGGGCGAGGGCATACCCGATGCGCTGTGCAGCCGCATAGCCCCGCCGGGGCGCTTCCGGGTCGGTATAGTCAATATGGTTGATGTCTCCGCAGCATCCGTTAATGAACATGGTGCGGACCGTGCCGGGAGTAATCTGTCTCATCCCCTCATCCAGATAGAGAGGGAAATCCCGGGAGAACAGTGAGTTTGAATAATCAAGGACCGCAGGATGGAGCGGAAAATGTACAAGTATGATTCTCGAGCTCCGTGTCTCGGCTTCAAGGGTGCGCACCCTCCGGTCAGGAATGCTCCATGGCCTTTCCACAGAATCAGGATCAGGCATTTCCCAGTTCATCACAGTTGAGCCGTCAATGCCCTTCAGGCGTCTGCAGAAGCTTATGCCGCCGCACTCTGCTTCACCGAAACGCAGTGATGCCGGCTGCAGGGACTGCAGGGCACGCTGGAAAGTCCTTGCGCACAGCCGAGCTATTCGTTCCAGTTCCGTATGCTCCGCAGCAGGGGCTCCGTAGAGACTGAGAACCGACGGCCCTGCATGGGTATGGGTGGCGCAGATCATCATGGGGATGTCATCGGGAATCCTGCTTCTGATCATCAAGCTGAGAAATGCTGGGACCATGCACAGATCAACGGCCAGTATTCCCAGTACCCTCTCGCCGCTGCGAAGTGCCAGGGCTTTGCAGTACAGAGGATCATGCACCCCGGTTGAGCGGTAGTCCTCCCTGGTGTTTCCCATCAGAGGAACACCGCATTCCGGAGTGATGCTGGATTCTGCATAGCCGGCATATACCATGATCAGCCCCTGGTTAATGCATTTCCACGGAGCAGGTCCCAATATTGGGAAGCAGGTAGTGGAAGGTCACATCGGGGTGGTCTGCCAGCAGTGACATGGGCACGCAGGTGTCGGCGATGCCTTTTGAGATCATGTAGGCCGAAAGACGAATTCCGAAGGGGTTGTCATGCCAGCCTGGATGCCAGATGCTGACTTTTTCCGATTTCCAGGTCTCCTGAGGGCCGACGGTCACGGCATGGGAGGGAACATTGGTCACTACCCCTCCTCCGGAGGTACGGGCATTCTGTATCATGGTCATCGGATGGATTTCCAGAACCCGGGTCTTCAGCTTGCGGTATTCCTCTGGTGCGGGCGGTTCATCGACATACTCCCCGGTACGCTCCGGAGGATCATTGAATGCCCAGTGCTTGGTCTCTCCCTGTCCGCCCTGCATATACATGCATCGGATGGAGTCAAATGATCGGGAGAATTCCTCGATGCCGTCGGCTGTGGGAAAGTGGAGGTGTTCGTCGGGCATTCTCAGTTTCTTATCGATGCGGTTGAACAGCAGTTCCATGTCCGCCCGTTTGAAGCTCAGAGGATATGACTCGTCCACATCCTTGCCGTCTATGACCCATTCATCCATTCCCCAGAAATGGCCTTCACGAACATCAATCTCCAGATCGTTGATGATCCTCGCAACCAGGGGCAGCTGCTCTGTAGGTCCTATGGGACCGCAGATTCCTGCAGGACCAGTCGAGGTGGATGCGGTAAATGCCTTGATGTACTCAAGCGCTTCAGCCAGGAAAAATTCATCCCGGGTCTCATAAAACTTGATTGTGAATCCGGGACGCTGCAGTGCGAGGATGTCATCTGCATCAAGCCGTGCTGCTTCATCAAGCAGTTCCTTGTCCAGGCAGGTGTAGTCCCACCAGCCTTTTGCCACTTTGCTTTCGTTTCTCATACATATCTCCTTATTGGTGTTATCGATTTCCGGGCTCCCTGCCCGGATCAAAAAATTACAAACTGTAGGGATACTGCCCGAGGATGGTATTCTCCAGCCCCATCTGGCATGCTCCGATAACCGAAGCTTCCTTGCCCAGCCGAGTGAGTCTGATCCCCGGTACAGGAAACGGTACCAGCTCCATAAGCCGATGTCTCAGCGGTTCAATGATATGCTCTTCGCACTCCCGGATTTCCACCAGCTGTCCACCCAGGATGATCGTCTCCGGATTGACGGTCACAAGAACATTGCTGATGCCCGCTGCAAGCATCTGGGCATACTGGGAAAGGATGTTCCGTGCTTCCCTGCTGCCTTCTGCAGCCATATCTCCTACCAGCTGGTGGGTGATGTTCTTGTAGGCATAATTTGCGGCCTTGAATATTTCTTCCCCCCTTCCTTTGTGCAGGAAGTTCAGGGCGATCTGCTGAATCTGGTGAATTGATGCAAAGGTCTCAAAGGTTTCTGATGCGGAAGTGCTCACATACCGGTTGTGCCCCATATGCTGGCAGCCGATTTCTCCCGCTGCTCCGTTTGCCCCACGGTACAGCTGTCCGTTGAGGATGAACCCCGCACCGATTCCATGATGTATGGTAATAAATGCAAAGCTTTGTTCGTCAATGCCTTCACCGAAGTGCTTTTCTGCCAGGGCGGCCAGGTTTTCGGTGTTTTCCAGGAACACAGGGACCGTGAAGGTCTGCTCAAAGAGTTTTTTTAAGTCAAGTTCCCTCATATTCCGGTAAAGCACCGCATGGACCTGCTGGCGGGTGAAGTCAATTGCTGCAGGAACTGCAAGGGTGATGGCTGAAATGGGTATTTCCCGGTCGTCAACATACTGACTTCGTGTGAGAAAGTGCTCCAGGCTGTCGAGTATCATCTGTTCAAGATTGGTGGTGCTGGTATCAAGTTCAATTTCCTGCACCTCCAGAATGCTTCCTGCCATATCCATACGGGCAATCCGCATGTAGGGAAGTTCCAGGGAGATGCCCACCGACGTCCCTAAGGAGGCATTGATTTCCACCTGATGGGCCTGTTTTCCAGATGAGGTGATGATCTTCTGTTCCTTCAGGTATCCCATGGATATAAGCTGGTCAACTGCACGGGAAACTGCAGGGAGACTCAGCCTGAGGGCCTTGGAGATTTCCGTACGGTATGTAGTTCCGTGCTTTCTGACAAAGTGCAGGATCAGAGATGTGTTGATGCTGTTCTGCAGATTGGCGTTCACCGCAGACTTGATTCTCAGCTGCTCCATGATGTTCTCCCGAGAGATATTTCTTCCATGATGTCCATCAGGACCTTGATGTTCTCCATCGGAGTTCCGGGATACAGGCCGAAGGTCAGTATCAGACCTCCCGAGGGATCATGCAGCCGCTCCATCACCGAAATAATGTACTGCCTCACCTGGTCCGGTGAAGCTGCGGGGGTTATATGCTGGCGGTCGATATCTAAGTCAACAGCGATGCGTCCCTTAAGATGCTCGGCTGCCCAGTCAATTCCGTTTACCTGGTCCTGGATATTCAGCACCTGGACAGGAAGCTTCATCAGATCTTCAGCGAGCATGCGGATATCGCCGTCTGAGTGCATATGGATGACCGCACCGTGCCGTTGTGCAGGTTCCATGATGGTCCTGTAGACCGGAAGGATCCAGTCCCGGAACATTTGGGGTGATATCATCGGGCCGATCTGCATGCCCAGGTCTTCTGCATAGCCGAGCCACTGCACATCCCCGTACTCAATGAACCTCCTGACCAGTCCGAGATTGAACTGTTCAAGCATGGAAAGCACCCTCAGCACTCTAGGGTCTTCATCATGGAGCCCGCAGAGAGCCTGCTGGCAGCCGAGGATGTCGGTGAGCTTCAGAAAGGTATGCCCATGTCCGATCTCCCCTGACCGCAGGGTGTCGAAGAAACCGATGGATCCTCCGGAGGGGGACTGTCCCCGCTTCCAGGCAACGGGGTACCAATGGGTGGTATGCTCCGGATCCGGGGGTTCGTATGCTTCCATGTCCTCCAGGTTCTCAAGGGGATGGCGGGTTACCGCCCCGATGTATCCGCTGACAGGGGTTTCCCAGATGCATCCCCAGGGGTCTTTCCATGGCCTACCCTTAATGCACCATTCAGGGTAGGGGACTGCTGTTCCCGGCTCGGCATAGGGAGGAGGCCCTTGGGGAAACAGGGACGGATGGGCTGCCATGAGGTCAGCAAGATCTCTCCTGGGATAGTGGTCCCAGCATGAGAGGTTGATATGGAATATCACGGGTACTGCATCAGGCCTATCGAAATGAACGGTCTTCAGCAGATCATCATGTTTCATGGCACGCCCCCGTCCGGTACGAATAAATCAAAAAATACAACTAACGTAACGTTAGTGATGATTTCTTACACTGATAGTAATATGCCTCGATGCATCTGTCAAGCAATACTAAATTGGTGAGAAATTTAGAAAGTTTTTATTCTTGACAACCAAAATGTTGTGAAATAGAATTGCAGTAAAGACACTGCCGCTGATATCAGTAACACTGAGTAACAGAAAATTTGATCAGCGCTCGAAAAAAAAGGAGGAATGTATGAAAAAGTTTCTGACTGTTTTTCTGATTATTTCTCTGCTTGCCGCGTCCTTTGTGTTCAGCGCCGGGCAGAGAGAACCGGAAAAACCAAAGGTGACCGTGTTCTGGGCACTCTATGACGGGCTCACCGAAGCGTACCGGACGGAGCTTCAGAACGCCTTTATGGCTGAGTACCCCGACATCACACTTGATATCGTACCTGTTCCCTGGGACCAGATGTACGACAAGCTCACCACGTCTCTTGCCGGAGGCAACCCGCCGGAACTGAGCATTATCGGGACCCGGTGGATCATCGAACTGCTGGAGATGGATGCGGTAGCTCCCGTTGAGGACTATGTAAACCAGGCAACCTTGGACAATATCTTTGACGGAACAAAGGAAGCGTTCATTAACGGAAAACTGTGGGGACTTCCCGTCGCTGCAGGCGCCAGAATTCTTGCGATTAACAATGACATCACCACCAAAGTCCCTGCAACCATGGAGGAGATGCGCCAGGAAGCGATCAGGATCAGCCGAAATACCAACAAGTACGGACTGATCATGCCGGGCCGCAAGCATACTGAGCTTACCGATTTCGCTTACTATTTCTATGCTGCAGGCGGAGACTTCTTTGAAATTAAGGCAGACGGAAGCTACGGAAAGAGCCTGGTTAACTCTCCTGCCGGCGTAAAGGCACTGGAATTTATGGTGCAGCTGGCCAAGGACGAGGTTGTTCCCAGGGGATACCTTGCCCAGACCCGTATGGAAGCCCATCCGGTGTTCTATACCGGTGATGCAGGCTACGTAATGATCGGTGCGTGGGTTGAATCAGCCCTTCAGCAGGCCGGTGCGGGCTTTGATGTGACCTATGCCCAGATTCCCGGATTTGCAGGCTATGACTCAGCTCCGCTGGTAATCACCGACTCAATAGCACTGTTCAAGGATGCGAAGTTTAAGGATGAGGCAGGACTGTTCCTGGATTTCTTCTATCGTGATGAATGGAAAGCTCGGTTTGATGAGCTTATCGGCTTTCCGCCGGTAACCATCTCCGCTGCTGAACTTCCCCAGTTCCAGACCCCCCTCTATCAGGTGCTTAATGAAGCTGCTGCACATGCAAAACCCTGGCCCTTGATTGACGGATTTGCAGAAATGACAGATATCATCTGGGATGCAATCTCCTTTGCATTCCTCGGCCAGAAGACTCCCAAGCAGGCTCTTGATGATGCCGCTCGGGCAGTGGACCAGATTACTGGATTCTAAGCGACCGACCGGGCCGCCCGGAAAACCTTCGGGCGGCCTTTTAAACTGCAGCTGAGGTTCGCTGCAACCGCAGATATTGTGTAAAGGAAAATTGTTCATGGAGAAAGGCAAGATCAGAAGAATCAGCGGTGATGCCTGGATGGCCTATGCGCTGCTTACTCCGGCGGTGCTGTTTTTCGTCATATTCATGTTTTACCCCATCATCTATGTCATCATGATGTCCCTGTACCAGACAAACCGACTGGGAATACTGATGAACTTTACCGGACTTGACAACTTCATCAGGGTGATGCAGCAGGAGACGTTCTGGGCTGTCACCGGCAGGTCATTTGTCTGGACCATTCTTGCGGTGATAGTGAAGACCGTTCTGGGCATGATTATCGCCCTGTGTCTCAATGTTGAGTTTCTCGGCAGGAAGACAGCCAGAATGCTGTTCATTATTCCCTGGGCTTCTTCCGTACCCATCAGTTCCATGCTGTGGCGCTGGGTATATGATCATGAATTCGGACTGCTCAACCAAACCTTGATATCTCTGGGAATAACCCAGAATCCCCCGGTTTGGCTGGGCACTCCGATATGGGCATTTATTTCCTGCATCTGGGTCGACATATGGATTGGAATACCCTTTATGGCCCTGGTGTTTCTGGCGGGCATGCAGTCTGTATCAAAAGATCTGTATGAATCCGCTTCAGTTGACGGAGTAAATGCCGCAGGAAAGTTTTTCTACATCACCCTGCCGAGCATCAAGCAGATCATTTTTATTGCCACCCTGCTTTCAAGTCTCTGGACCTTCAACGACTTCAATACAATATATATCCTCACCCGGGGAGGCCCTGCAGGGTCCACGGACATTCTCATTACGGCAATCTACAAAAGCGGATTTGAATGGCTCAGGTTCAGTGATGCCGCAGTCATGGCGGTGGTTACCTTTATCATCCTGATGGTATTCAGCCTCTTTTATGCCAAAATGTACTTCAAGGGGGATGAAGCCCTATGATGAGAATTACCTGGAGAAACCGATACAAGTTTCCTGTGTTTCTGCTGACCCTGGCACTGCTGCTGTTTCTGCTGTTCCCGTTCTTTGTAATGATTTCCACCATGCTGAAGTCAAGCCAGGAGATATATGTACGTCCTCCTTACTGGATTCCCCTGGCACTGGCATTTGACAACTTCATCAAGGTGTGGGGGGAGTACCATCTCTACAGCTATTTCCGCAACAGCATCATTGTCGGGCTGGGAACCACCTTTCTCAATGTCATTATCACCCTTCCTGCGGCTTATGCCATTGCCCGCTTCAAGTTCTACGGACGTTCGACCATACTTTACTCCCTGCTGGCCATGCAGATGTTCAGTCCCGTGATCATTATCATTTCACTGTTCAGGATATTCGTCCGTCTGCAGCTGCTGGATACCTATCTTGGACTGGTGCTGGCAAATACGGTGTTTACCCTGTCCTTCACCACCTGGCTGATGTTCGGGTATTTCGCCTCAATCCCCAAGGAGATTGAGGAGGCCGCCACTATTGACGGGTGCTCCCGGATGGGAACACTGATTCGGATTATGATCCCTGTAGCGGCACCAGGACTGGTGACTGCTATGATATATGCATTTATTACCGCATGGAACGACTTCCTCTTTGCGCTGTCATTTATTAATGCTCAGCCGAGGATGCCGCTTACTCTGGGAATCTATCAGTTCGTTGGAAGATGGTCCACCCAGTGGGAAATGCTCACGGTTGCGGCCTTTCTTGCCCTTATCCCCGTGCTGGTGCTGTTCTTCCTGATTGAGAAGCAGCTTGTGTCAGGTCTAGCCAGCGGTGCAGTAAAAGGATAATACCAACAAGGAGAAGAATTCATGAAAAAAGGATTGAACTACTGGGCCTTTCCTCCGAAGCCCGACGGCAGTCCTCTGACTGGCGCAGAGGCCCTTGAACGGGTATCAGAACTCGGCCTTGACGTGTTTGAGTTTACCGTTGACCCCGTCGGAGCGGTTACCCCTGAGACTGACCAGAGGGAGGCAGAGGCTCTGCGAAATGAAGCAGAAAAGAGGAACATTGGTCTGGAGACGTTGGCTGCAGGACTTGCCTGGGGAGCGTCCCCCACCAGTCCCGACGAAGAGGTGAGAAAGCAGGCAGTTGAGAACGCCAAAAAGCAGATAGAGATAGCATCCTGGCTGGGATGCCGCACCATTCTCTATCTTCCGGGTATGGTCTCTGCCTGTTTTGTTCCCGACTTTGCTCCCCAGCGATATGATCTGGTGCAGCAGCGTGCCAGGGAATCCCTGCTGGCTGTGCTTCCCTATGCAGAGGAAAAGCAGGTGCAAATTGGGATTGAGAATGTGTGGAACAGGTTTCTGCTCAGTCCTGTTGAGATGCGGGAGTTTATTGACTCCTTCGATTCTCCGATGGTGGGCTCATACTTTGATGTGGGCAATGTGATGCTCTACGGGCATCCTGAGCACTGGATAGAGATTCTCGGGCCCAGGATTTTTGCCGTACATCTGAAGGATTTCCGAGTTGAAGCGGGCAATCTCAACGGATTTGTTGACCTGCTGGCAGGGGACGTGAACTATCCTGAGGTAATGAAGTGCTTCAGGGAAATCGAGTATGATGGAACAT
>PWNW01000049.1 GCA_003557605.1 Spirochaetaceae bacterium | reverse complement strand
GAACTTCTTATTCATATTGCCCCTGGAGTTCCTCAATATGTAACAACAGATCCGCTGAGGCTGAAGCAAGTTCTGATAAATCTCATGGGAAATGCAGTAAAATTCACTTCTTCAGGCGAGGTGGAGCTGTCAGTGATCTGCAGTAAAGAGAGCGGCAAGCAAGTACAGGTTACCTTCAGTGTCAGGGATACCGGTATCGGCATCAGTGAAGACAGAAAACAGCATTTGTTCAGTTCATTTACCCAAGCTGAGTGCTCCACGGCAAGGAGATTCGGAGGAACTGGCTTGGGGCTTTCCATTTCAGATTATCTTGTCAGAAATATGGGAGGGGTGATATTTGTCTCATCGGAAGTTGGAAAGGGATCTGCATTTTCATTTACCTTGAATCTTCCCTATACCCAGGAAACTGAAAATACAGGAAACACTCTAAAGAATTACCAGACAGCGCTGGTGATAGACGAAAACAAAAGATTTCGAGAAATCATTGAAGAACAGCTGAACTTCTGGGGAATAAAAACGGTTGCAGAAGCGTGCTGCTCATCAATACCTGATACGATTACTGCAGACCTGCTGATTCTAGGCTGTTCAAACATGAGCAGCCGACGAAGCATGTTAAAAAACAGCACCTGTGAGCTGCTGAAGCAGATGAGGAAATGCATCTGCATGGTGCGTCCAGGAGAAGCTGAAGCAGCTTCAGCTTCTTTTAAAGGGAAACAGGTAGAAGTGTTGGAAAAACCGATAACACCACATAAGCTGTACCGTCTGATCGCTGAAAGTCACGTATCCTCGTTTCCTGTTTCATCAAATAATGAAGATGATCGGGAAGATGAGGTGCCTTTTTCCCCTAGGATTCTAGTTGCAGAAGATGTGACCATCAACATGCTGGTAATCACCCGGCAAATACAGCTGGTTTTTCCAAAGGCAGAGATTCTGCAGGCTGAAACCGGCAGCCAGGCTCTTAAACTCTATGATTCTAATGATATTGACCTCTGCATACTTGATATTCAGCTTCCTGACATGAACGGAAAGGAACTGGCACAGACCCTTCGAAAAAGAAAAAACGGTTCACAGGAGCACATACCGATCATCGGGCTTACCGCCGGTTTGATGTTCTCACATGAAAAGCAGAACAATGATTTTGCATTTGATGAAATCCTTATGAAACCAATAAAAATCGGCCCATTAAAAGAACAGCTGTACCGCAGTTTGGGGTATGAAAAAGACTAACATCAGCTTGGCTTTACCGCCTTGGGCAGATAGGTTCCCATAGAAATAATCATTTTGATGGCAGAATCAACTGGAATATCGATGATTTCAATTTCATCCTGGTCGAGAAACAGGAGAAATCCGTTTGTAGGATTCGGGGTTGTCGGGACAAACACCGATACCCAATGCTTTCCTTGGAGAACTACCTCCTCGCTTGCAATAAACCCCATGCTTTTTGTTCCCTTCAGGGGATAGTCAATCAGTACAACCTTGGAGAACCGTTTAGAAGGATTGTCTGCAAATGTTTTCTGGATATCTGAAACGGAACCGTAAATGGTGTTTACAATCGGAACCCGGGAAAGGATTTTCTCCGTCTGCCTGATAAACCATTTTCCAAGTACATTGCTGGCAAGCAGCCCTGCAAGGAATACTATCGCAACAGCCGTGACAAATCCTAAGCCGGGAATATAGAAGTCGGTAAACGAAAGAATTATCTCCCTAAGCAGAGAATCAAGGCTGCTGACCAGCCAGTAGAGAAAATAGATGGTGATTCCCAGGGGCAGCAGGGAGAGAAGGCCGGTAATTAATGTTTTTTTTATTGATTTCATAGCATATCCTTTTTACTGTTCCCTTTTCATGTACAGTTCAGTAATTATTGAGACTTTATTTGGCAAGACTTATGATTTCTGTTTTTTACATATGGAAGAACCATCTTCACACGCTCTCAATTCTGAATAACCTAATATTTCGAAAAAATCACACATGTTACATATACAATATTACACAGCATATATCAAGAATATTATATGTCTACAGATAAGCTGGGTGGATGAAATTGATCACAATATTTGACCTCTGCAAAGCATGAAGATAGATTTTTAACCAAATTATGACAAATTTTTATGCAAACCATAACAATATTAAATACCCATTTCATTCATTCTACGGTATTATGAGATATGTATTTTGGTATCCAAAAAAAATTTGCTCATTGAGCACCACGAAGAGGAATATATGAGCATAGTTATTGACGGCGTTCGTAAGACCTTCGGATCAGTACAGGCAGTCCGGGAAACACACCTTACCGTAGATTCCGTAGAGTTTATCACCCTTCTTGGTCCTTCAGGCTGCGGTAAGACAACTCTTCTGCGCCTCATTGCGGGACTTGAACTTCCTGATGACGGGGAAATCACACTAGGAGATCATCTGGTCTACTCCAACAGGAAAAGCATTCAGATACCTGCTGAAGAAAGAGGACTGGGCATGGTGTTTCAGGACTTTGCCCTCTGGCCTCATCTTACGGTGTTTGAGAATGTAGCCTTCGGGCTGAGGGCGAGAAAGGATACGAAACGGCTCAAGGAGCGTGTTCTCTGGGCTCTTGATAAAGTGCAGCTTCAGGGGTTTGTCGACCGATATCCAAAACAGCTCTCGGGAGGACAGCAGCAGCGGGTCTCCTTTGCACGGGCGATTGTCACCGAGCCGAAGATCATCCTGCTTGATGAGCCCTTGAGCGCCCTTGATGCGGTGCTTCGTGACGGACTCCGACTGATGCTCAGAACACTGACAAACGAGCTGGGCCTTACTGCAGTATATGTGACCCATGATCAGCATGAGGCAATGTCGATATCAGACAGGATTGTGGTCATGCGTGACGGTGTGATGCTGCAGAATGAAAACCCTGAACAGGTGTACAATAAGCCCAATTCGATGTTTGTCGCTAATTTTATCGGGAAAAGCAATTTTATCCCCTTGAATGGATTGAAGGAGCATGAGCATGCAATGGTGAGACCGGAGCAGCTCAAGCTGAAACAGGACAACGATGACGATCTGGCATTTGATGTCCTGGTTACCTCTGTTTCTTATCTCGGGGACCGCTACGAAGTGATTCTTGAGCTGGATTCGGATACGGTATGGACTGCCTATCTTCCAAAGCGTGTTGAACAGGAGTCCACCGTAACGATTTATATTTCGAAAGATGACATTCATGTCATACAAGGAGGAAGTGATGAATAAACAAGTTGTAAGAACAGTTTTCGCTGTGTCTGTGATGCTGCTGATTTCTGTTTCTTTGATCTTTGCAGCAGGGGCTGCAGAACGTGCTGACCGAGTAGTGGTCTATTCAGCCGGGCCGGGAAGTCTTTCATCCATGATTGCCGAAGGATTCGAGGCAAAAACCGGTATTACCGTTGATCTGTTTCAGGGAACCACAGGTTCGGTAGTAGGACGTCTTGAAGCTGAACAGAACAACCCGCAGGCAGATGTTGTGGTTCTTGCTTCATGGCCCGCCGGTATGGACCTGATGAACAAAGGCTGGCTTGAGCAGTATAAACCGGAGAATGCAGATCTGCTTCAGGACGGATGGAACCTTGATAATTATATTTTCGGCTACAGTGCATCAGCTCTTGGGGTGACCTACAACACTGACCATATTACCGATCCGGGAAATGACTGGACCGACTATGCACAACCGCGCTTCAAGGATATCGTGGCCATGCCCGATCCTGCTGCTTCTGGTTCTGCCCTAGATTTTCTTGCTGGATATGTGTACACCTTCCCTGATACCGCATGGGATCTCTTTCAGGGACTTCGTGACAACGGACTTGAAGTTGCCGGAGCAAACCGTCCAGCATTGAATTCAGTAATTACTGCTGCTAACTATCTCGTACTGGCAGGAGTTGACTACATGGCCTACGGCGACATGGCTATTGGAAATCCCATTGACATCATCTATCCTGCAAGCGGAACGGTGGTGAATCCAAGGCCTGCAATGATCATGAAATCATCTAGAAACATGGAAAATGCTAAGAAGTTTCTGGATTATATGCTCTCAGATGAGGCACAGGATTTTGTAGCCTCAGTATACATTATTCCTGGAAGAAAGGATGTACCCGCACATCCCGACAGGGTTGCCTATGAGGACATCAACGTTTTTGACGTTGACTGGGAATGGATGACCAAAAATCAGTCTTCAATTAACGAAGAATTTCAGAGAATCTTTCGGTAGGGTATTAAGTACTATACAGCAGGACTGAAGCGGAGGAATGAGAAGATGGATTTACGCTATAAATTGATTAAAAACACAAACATCATCATTGCAGTGGCAGTTCTGCTGGTTCTTATCCTTATACCGATTGCTATGGTGCTGTTCAGGAGCTTCCTGGTAGAAGGGGAGTTTCATATTGCAGCACCTGTGCAGACAATTATTCAGCATGATCTTACAGAAGTATTTGTGAATTCTATGCGGCTGGCATTCACTGTGGTGGTTGTCACCACAGTGATAGCAGCCCCTCTTGCATTTATTACGGCAAAAACCGATCTTGCAAAGCATCGATGGATTGATGTGGTGATGCTGGTTCCCTTCATGACTCCTCCCTATATTGCAACCATGGGATGGATTCTGTTTATGCAGCCAAGGGGAATTGCCGAAACCATGTTCCCGTTTTTTACGGTATTTCGGCCTATGTTTTTCTCATTCAGCGGCATCGTGATGGTCATGAGCTTCAACCTCTTTCCCTTTATCTATCTGGTAATTAAGAATACCCTGGTTGAAATCACCCGCTCTCTTGAAGATGCAGGTTCAGTGCACGGCGGAGGATTCGGCTACCGGATGCGGAGAATCATTCTGCCTCTGGTGTTTTCCGGGTACACCATGGGAGCACTCCTGATATTCGTAAAGACCCTGGCTGAGTTCGGCACCCCTGCGACTCTCGGAAGAAGGGTGGGGTATTATGTATTTACTACTGAGATTTACCGCTACACGAACCAATGGCCGATAGATTTTGCCCGGGGCACTGCCCTGGCGTCGGTGCTTTTGGTCACCTGCATGGTGATTTGGTATGTGCAGCAGCTGGTGGCCTCCAAGTACGCCTATACGGTAGTAGGCGGCAGAGATCACGGGAAAAAAATCTATTACCTTGGGAAAGGACAGATCTTTGCGTGGCTCTATATTGCTGTGCTGCTCATTCTTGCAGTGGGCGTTCCCTATTATTCAATTATTACCTCATCCCTGATGAATGTGTGGGGCAGGGGATTTACCGCAGGTAATTTTACCTTTCAGCACTATGTTAACCTCTTTGCTGGTGGAACCCAGGGAAGCAGGGCTTTATGGAACAGTATGTATCTCTCATTTCTCGCTGCAACTATTGCCATGATGCTGGGAACGTTTTTAGCGGTAGTGATCATCAGATCTAAGGGATTTATTAGAAAGTTTATTGATATCTCAAGTCTTCTCTCTAATACCGTTCCCAGGATTGTCATTATTGTGGGACTCATCCTCTTCTGGAATTCACCGGTGATGATTCCCGTTACCGTCTATAATACCATTTGGATTCTTGCCCTTACCTATGTGGTGGCCTTTCTTCCCTATACGGTGCAGTATGTAAAAGCAAATTTTCAGCAGATCGATGATTCGCTGTTCCATGCAGCACAGGTATGCGGAGCTAAACGAGGCTATATTACCAGAAGAATTCTCTTTCCACTTATCAGGCCGGGGATGATATCAGGATGGATTATGACCTTCATTATTTCCATCCGTGAGCTTGTGGGATCTCTGATGATCAGACCTGCTGGGATAGAGACTTCTGCCACGTATATCTACCGGCAGTTTGATCAGGGCGAAATACCCCTTGGAATGGCAATGGCCATGACCACTGTAGGCATCACCACGGTAATCATGATTATCGTTCAGCGGGGCAGGAGAACTGGGGCCAATACCGCTAATTAACCATTTCTGCAGATACGAAAAAAATCCCCTTGCACTATATATAGCATGGGGATTTTTTTTTACAGTTCTGATCAGTCTGTCAGCTGAAGCATTCCTGAAGAATTGGAGCAATCTTCTTCCGCGACTTTGATACATCGCCCTGGGCGTACAATGCAAAAGAGCTGAGGTTTCCGGTGAGTCCTTCTTTGGAAATAGGCGAGAGCTGAGTTTCTGCTGCATCAAGACAGGCATAAGAACGTTCCAGAAGGTTACTGTCATCTGAGAAGATGATCAGTTCCCGGGTAAATTCCGGGTCGGTATAAGCGCACATGGAGATCAGGAGGTCAAGGTTGTTTTCAGCTGCAAATTTCTGAAGGGATTGAGAGAGATTTGGATCCTTGGTCTTCCAGGCAGAAATGGAAAGAAGGGAAGAGCTGATTCCGCATCTGATATCCCCCCACTGGTACTCTTTGTAGTCCTTTCTCAAAATGTCATAGGAGCTCAATGCAGATACGTTGAATTTTTCAAACTGAAGGGAATCAAAGAGCTTCTGCGTATCCATGGACAGCAGGGGTTTGAGTTTTTCTACAACCTCCGCATCTCTGGGAGTGACTCGCTTTGCTTCGGGATCAAGATTTACTGTATCAAGAAGGATAGTGCCTGCCAGAAGCAGTGCTGCTGACTCATCAATAATCTGCTTATGGGTGCTGAATATCTTTTCTGCTGCAAGGGTGGCGCATGAGCCCACCGGGACAATCGTACTTTCTGCGTTGGGAAACAGCTGTTCGTCTTCATGATGATCAACTATTTCCTTCAATTCTGCAGTTATGTCCCCAAGCGCCTGGGAAGGTCTGTTATGATCAATCATAATACATGAATGTTCGCTTCTTTTAAGCAGTTTCGTTAAATCCGCATCCTCTGCAAACAGGAGGTCCTTCGAATCAACACCTGCCTGGGAAAACAACCAGAGCGCTTCGGTCCTCAGAGGAAAGTCGGCCCTTGGAACAGGGATGACTGGAACATATGCTTGTCCGGGATCTGATGCGGCTTTATAGGCTGAGTACAGCACGGATGTAGCCATGGAATCCAGGTCCGCAGCCTCGTTGCCAAAAACAAAGCATATTGGTTCTCCTGATTTCAGGTGTTCTGCTGCTTCTTTCAGATGTCTATGGATGAATGATTGTTTCATAATATTCTCCTTGTTATAATAAAAATATACAGCCCTGTTATATGGAAATATATGGTATCATACCATTGTGATGTCCCTTTGGGGAGCATAAGTTCATATAATTTGTTTATTACGGTGATAACAAAGTTTAATTAGCATTTTAATGGTTCATACGGTAGTATGTAACTGGTACATATCAAGAATTCACGAATAGAGAAAAGGAGTGAAGTATGGAGAAAATCATCCCACGCTGGGAATGGAGAACCTTTGCAGAATCAATTGACATAGCTGTTGATTTGGACCAGTACAAACAGGACCGCCAGGTTGAAAGTGCAGAGACCTATATTTTGTCGACTGTTGTTGATGAAAACCCCAAGGTTCGTGACGGAAAGATGGATGTAAAATCCCTTCAGCAGGTAAATGAAGACGGACTGGAGCAGTGGAAGCCGATCCTTAAAGTTTCTTTTCCCCTGACCCTTGAACAGACAGCAGAAGTGTTTCAGGTATTCCGGCTTTCCCTGCCGAAACTGAAGGGAGATGGTATTTCCTATGAAGATTTTATTGAACTGGCAAAGAGCAATCCCCGTCTCATGGTTATTGATGTGGTGAAATCCAGAAAACTGTATACAGTTGATGACTGCATTGTTGAGAATGCATTTCTGAAGGTTGACGGAAAAACTTTTCAGACCGTTGCCGCAGAAGATCCTGACACCGAAAAAGTGAAATGGGCGGTCAAGAAACTCGGTCTATGGAACATGGAGAATATCAACTACGTCAAGGGTCTGAAACGAATACGCAGTAACGAAATGTAGCAGAAAGATCGGAGCAGAAGGTCATGCAGGTATTTACGAACAAAAGCAAAGAACTGATGGAGAACATAGAGCGTTTTCTTGCCTGTGTTACAAATGCTTCCCTGCATTTTGAGGAAGCCATGAAGGATTATCTGCATGGCAGAATGGAAAAATTTGAGGAGAGGCGCAAGGAAGTTGCTGCAATAGAGCGCAACGCAGACAATCAGCTGAAGGATGTGAAGTATAAACTGTACGCGTTTATGCTTATTCCCGATACCAGGGGAGATGTTTTTAAGCTGATGAATGATCTGGACGATGTAATAGATTATACCAAGCGTATTCTCCTTGAACTTTCCATTGAATGCCCCGAATTTCCCGACTTCATTTTTGATGACATGCTTAGGATCACTGAAGCTTCATCCAAATCGGTAAGTTCCGTTGTCAAGGGAGTTCGGTCGTTTTTCAGCCAGACAAAAATGGTTGAGGATCAGGTGAACCGTGTGGTGTTTTATGAAAATGAGGTAGACAAGCTGGAGGAGCAGATTAAGCGCCGTGCTTTTTCGTCTGAAGAGCTTAAGGAGCTTTCCAGGAAAGTTCAGATACGATATTTTACTGAGCGTATTGCACTTCTTTCAGATTTGTCAGATGATATTGGGAAGAATTTGCTGATTTATACCATTAAGCGGATGGTATAGCACGACTGCAGTAAACGTGCGCTTAACACGATGCAGGTGAAGCTCACCTGCATTTTTTGAGTTTTTGTCGGAGGTAAGACATTTTGGGAATTGAGGTATTGATTTTTCTGTCAAGCGGGTTGTTTATGGGCTGGTCTCTTGGTGCTAACGATGCGGCAAATATTTTTGGTACCGCAGTGGGCACTCGAATGGTCAAGTTCAGCACCGCTGCAGTGATATGCTGTATATTCATCACATTAGGCGCTGTGATCAGCGGAGCAGGAGCCTCCGAAGGACTGGGTCGCCTTGGTGCGGTGAATGCTCTTCCCGGTTCCTTTGTCGTATCTTTTTCCGCTGCTTTTACCGTTATGTGGATGACACGTGCCGGTCTGCCGGTATCAACCACCCAGGCAATTGTAGGCGCTATTGTGGGATGGAACCTCTTTTCCGGAAATCCCACTGATACTACTGTGCTTACGAGAATTGCAGGGACCTGGGTGTACGGTCCCATCTTATCTGCAGTATTTGCCATTATCATCTATTTTATTGTGAAAACTATTGTGGAAAAATCCGGGGTCCATCTGATAAAACTTGACCGCTACACCCGTGCGGCTTTGATTATTGCAGGGATATTCGGATCCTTCAGTCTTGGTGCAAATAATATTGCCAATGTCATGGGAGTCTTTATTCCCGCATCTCCCTTCAGCGACCTGAAGATCATGGGAATACGGTTTACGGGCACTCAGCAGCTGTTTCTCATCGGAGGAATAGCAATTTCCGTGGGAGTTGTTACCTATTCTAAACGGGTTATGATGACAGTCGGGACAAACCTCTTTAAGCTTTCTCCGGTTACCGCCTTTGTTGTTATTGTGTCCACCGCATTGGTGCTTTTTCTCTTTGCATCCCAGGAATTATACCAATGGCTTTCTGCACGGGGCCTTCCGACTCTACCCCTTGTTCCTGTTTCCCAGTCTCAGGCCTGTGTTGGGGCGATTCTCGGTGTCAGCATAGCCAAGGGAGGGAGGAATATTAACTTCCGCCTTTTGGGAAAGATCAGCATAGGGTGGGTGGCTACACCGGTGATGGCAGCGATTCTCTGCTATGTTGCTCTCTTTTTTATGCAGAATGTTTTTATGCAGCAGGTTTTCATCTGATAGACAAACCGTGCAGCGTCCAGTACTATCAGCAGTATGGACATGGTAAAGCTGAAAACCTTCTATACCGCTGCGAAGCTCGGCAGTTTCACGAAAACCGCTGAAAGCCTCTTTTTTACCCAGCCCGCCGTCAGCCTGCAGATAAAGGATCTTGAACAGGAATACGGTGCGCAGCTTTTTGAGCGGATCGGAAAAAAACTCAGGCTAACACATGCCGGCGAAGCACTGCTTCCTTTGGCTGAACAGATCCTGTCAGCATACATGGAATCCCAGGCTGTGGTTGAGCAGGCAAGGGATTCAACATCAGGAAGCATCCGTACTGGTGCAACAAACTACACGGGTATTCACTTTCTTCCAGAACTGATTTCCGGGTATCTTAAAAGGTTTCCAGGGAACAAGGTATCTGTCCATCTGGAGTATGCGTCAAAGATACAGGCCATGCTGATGTCCAATGAGATTGATATTGGAATTGTGGGCAGCAACCAGTTCCGGATCCTTGAAGAAAGTCTTCTGGAGACCGAACTGTACCGTGATTCGATTACCGCTGTAGTAGGACCGGAACATCCCTGGTGCAGCCGCACAAGCATCTCATGTGAAGAACTTGCCGGTGAACCCATGATTCTCCCAATCAAGGCGTCCCTGACTCGGCAGTATATTGAACGCCGATTTTCCATGAAAAAGATAAAACTGAATATTGCATATGAAATCGAAAACATCTACATGATAAAAAAGATGGTTGAGCATAATCTAGGAATTTCTCTGCTTAACAGTTCTGAAGTACGGCGTGAGAGTGAAGCTGGCTGGCTGTGCAGGATCCCTATAGAAGGTGTTGAGATTCAACGAAGGATTATTATGCTTTACCATCGGGATAAACCCTTGTCTGCTGCGCTGACTCAGATGATTGACTTCCTTACAGAGACCCGCGAATCATATCAGAATCTGCTGATAGGATCCAATTCCCAAAAAAAGAATTGATAAAAAACCGTAGATTCCTCTGTACAATATGAATTCTTGAGTGTATCATAATACTAGAACACTAACTGTCTTTACTTGTGCGGATGAATGAGGAGATCCTATGAGCGAACCTTCAATTTTTGTTGATTCCATTACCTATTCCTACGGAAAGCAGCAGGCGGTGAGAGGAATTTCATTTGATGTAGCTCCGGGTGAAATTCTTGGATTTCTTGGCCCCAACGGGGCAGGGAAATCCACTACTATTAAGATGCTTATCGGACAGCTGATTCCCGATGCGGGAACAATACGGATACTCGGAACTCCCATAAAGGGCCATAACAGCGAAATTCATCGCAGAATGGGAGTGTGCTTTGAGGAAAAGAACCTGTATCTGCAGATGTCCGGGAAAGAAAATTTAGAGTTTTTTGCACGCCTCTACGGTTTGAAGCATCCCGAAACAGACAAGATCCTACAGCAGGTTGATTTGTGGAACCGTGCAAAGGACCGTGTCTCATCCTATTCCAAGGGGATGCGGCAAAGACTGATGATTGCAAGAGCACTTCTGCATGATCCTGAAGTACTTTTTCTGGATGAACCTACCGACGGCCTGGATCCTGTTTCCTCTAAGGCAATCCGCGATATTATCACCCAACGGGCACAAGAGGGTACCGCAGTGCTTCTGACCACCCATGACATGTATGAAGCTGATAAACTTTCTGACCGTGTAGCCTTTATTAATGAGGGTAAGATCTATGCACTTGATACTCCGGAGAACTTGAAGCAGAGTCACGGAAAAAGAACTGCATCGGTACGCATACAGCGGGGAGAGGAAATCCTTGAGACCATCATACCCCTGGATGATGAAGCAGCGGCTTTGAAGCTGCGGGATTCCATGTCGGAGGGCAGGGTGCTTACCATCCATACTGAGGAAGCTACACTTGAGGATATATTTATTTCCATGACGGGGAGAACACTTCAGTGAAACAGAAGAGAGTATCGGCAGCAGGGCTGGTGCTCCTGCTCCTGAAAAAGGATGCAATTGCCTATTCAAGGGACCGTCTGTATTCCATTCTTTCCTTGGCTGGTCTTATCATGTTTATTGCGGTTTTTTTTCTTATGCCCGACAGTGTTGATGAATCGGTGGCAATCGGCATCCACCATCATGATATGCAGGAGCTCTTTTCTGACGATGTGCTTGAGGAAGAGGGCGCACAGCTCCTGCTGTTTCCGGATGAGCAGTCATTGAGAAGAGTGATTAACAATGAGGCTGAAGCATGGCGCACATCCGACGGCAGGCTTATCATACGGGAACCATCTGAATCCAGGCCCAGTGATGCACAGCGTGAATCCCTGAATGTGGGAATTGCATTTCCTGAAAGCTTTCTAGCAGATACCGTCTCCGGACGTAAGACAACGGTGAAACTGTATGTGAATCATGATACTCCCCCGGAAATACAGACTGCCATGAAAAGCGTGATACGGGAAGCTGCGTTCCAGATTACCGGTCTTCCTCTGCCGATCACAGAGCCGGCTGCGGAAGAGGTAATTCTCGGGGTCGACAGAATGGGCGCACAGATAAGCATGCGCGAGAGAATGCGTCCTATGCTGGTATTTTTTATGCTGATGATGGAGACCTTTGCCCTCTCTTCCTTGATAGCATATGAAATAACCCATAAAACCCTGACTGCCCTGACTTCGACACCGGTAAAACTTCGTCATGTGCTGACAGCTAAGACCATATTTGGGACTTTACTTGCCATGACCCAGGCGGTAGTGCTGATGGCGGTAATCGGTGCATTTTCCCTTGGTACCATTCTTCCCCTGCTGCTTATTCTGTTAGTCGGCTCACTGATGTTTGCTTCCATCGGTATGGTTGTCGGTTCACTGGGCAAGGACTTTCTTGAAAACCTGTTTCTCTGCATGGCCTGTCTCATTCCGCTGATGATACCGAGCTTTGGAGCTCTGATACCCGGTTCTACAGCACCTTGGGTGAGATTTGTTCCAAGTTACGGCATTATGAAAGCATTGATGGATCTCACTGCCTACGGATATGTCTGGACAGATGCGGTGTCATCAATTATCCCGTCAGCAATCTGGGCTGCAGGACTTCTGGTTCTTGCTCTCGGATTCCTCAAAAAAAAGGCGGCAGCACTATGAGCATAAAACGGTTTGCTGCGGTGCTTAAAAAAGATATTGCCCTTGGTCCCCGCTCACCAATTGTGTTATTTGCGGTGTTCATTCCAATATTCCTGACCATCGTGCTTCAGCTGGTCTTCGGAGATCTGTTCAGTCTTAAGCCTTCTCTGGCGGTGGTGGACCAGGGGTCATCTGAGGTTGCCCGCCTGCTTCAGAAGACCGAAGGGATCGATGTGATCTTTCTTGAATCTTCTGAGGAGCTGAAACGGCGTGTCCTTGATCATGATTTTGACGGAGGGCTGGTGCTTTCACAGGACTTTGATCAGCAGCTGAAGTCTGGTCAGCGGCCGCTTCTAGAAATATATATCAGCGGGGAAAGCTATGCGGTAAACCGTCTGGTTCTGATGGTCACCTCAATTGATCTGCTGCGCCAGGTGGAAGGCAGATCACCTCCAATTGACATTGATATGGTTCAGCTTGGAAGAGGGGAGGACTTTCCCATTTCCATGCGTCTTGTTCCGATACTGGCAATGTATGCCTTCATTATTGCAGGGCTCTTTGTACCCGCAAGCAGTCTGGTGGAGGAGCGGGAACGTAGGACCATCACTGCAATGCTGGCATCTCCGGTGAAGCTGCATGAAATTCTCTGGGCCAAGGCACTGCTGGGAGTGCTGCTGTCCATGGTGATGACCGTGGTTACCCTGGTATTGAATAATTCCTTTTCCGAGAGCCAGGGTGTGCTGCTTCTTGTGCTGCTGGTTTCATCGGTTTTCTGGGCAGTGCTTGGACTGATCATCGGGCTGGTATCTTCAAACTCCCAGATACTCTTCGCCCTGATAAAAGGAACAGGAATTTTCCTTTTCGGTCCTGCCGTATTCTATTTGTTCCCCAACTGGCCGCAGTGGATTGCCAAGCTCTTTCCCACCTACTGGGCTATTGACCCTCTCTGGCAGGTGCTTGCCCATCAGTCAAGTATTCAGGATGTGCTGGGCTCCCTGCTGATCACCTTGGCTATTACCCTCGCGTTAATTCCAATTGTCAAGATTTTGGGAAGAAGAATGCTTCGTCAGCTGGCAAGCTCATAGTATTCAAGTTCTTCGGTACACCTGATTTATCCATACAATACTGCGCTTAGCTGCATCAGAGCTTCTGCTCTGATGCAGCAGCGTGAATTGATGCTGCTCAATGCATTGCGCAAGCCGGTCAGGGTCTCTGGTGACAAATAAGCGCTCATCATCGGCTTCCTGTGTTCTTTCGAGGGAATAGGAGCAGAAGAATACCCCGCCGGGTGCCAGCAGTCGTCGTATTTGACTGAGCAGGTCATCAAGTGCTTCATCGGGGATATGCATCAGTACCGCCAGGGCTGTCACTGCGTCCCAGGGATGTAAAAACAGTTCATGACGTTCATCAGCAGGAAAAGCAGCTTCAAAAAAGCAGACCTCTGGATGCATCTTCCTGGCCTGTTTCAGCATATTTCTGCTTGCATCAGCGGCTGTCACCTCCAGATCAGTATTCGCGGCAATGTATGCTGCATCCCGCCCTGATCCGCATCCTATGTCCAGAAGTCTTCCCTGAGCAGGAAGCCACGCAAGCAGCATTGAATGCAGTGAAGAGGCATCAATTTCTTCATAGGTCCTGATCAGCCGTTCTGCATGATTTTCATAGTAGGAAACAGTTTTTTTATCCATCTCTTTTTTTCAGCCCCAGTCTTTCGGCAGTATCTTCAAAATCAGGATCTTCTGCATAGATGCTTTCCAGTTCCTTTTTAGCCCGGCCTGCCTGTCCAAGATCTTCGTATGCTAAAGCACGCTCATACCGTACAGCCCTCAGCAGTTCCGGAGGCCGGTTCTTCTTTTTTCTGTATGCAGCGGTGAGGATATCACGAGCAGCGGTAGGCATGTTAAGTATCCTCAGTGCACGGGCCCGATAGAGCATCAGTGCTGTATGTGCCGGGGATTCATTTTCCACATCATCGATAAAGGATATTACTTCCTCTGCTGCTGCCTTGCCGTCGGGGGAGAGATCTAGAAGCAGTTCTGCAAGCGACACCTTCACCACCGCATCATCGGGGTCAAGGGTTCTTAGACGTTCAAGCACAGCAATCGCTTCATCGGTTTTTTCAAAAAGCTGGTACACCTCAGACAGGCCGAGAAGCACTCCCCGGAGGTCAGGTTCCACACACGCCGTGATATCTGAAGTAACTTTCATTCGAAGCCTCGGCGTCACCTGGTACTTTGAGAAATACGTTCCAAGTTCTTCATGACGGCTTAGTGCGAATTCCAAATATGAGGCGGCCTGGTCATACATGTGCCGGTCCATGGCAATAAAACCCGCAAGGTACGCCCCGTCTGGAAGGGTTCCGGCACGGCAGAACTTTTCATATGCGGTATCTGCTTCCCCTGATACCATGCTTTTAAGACCTTCAACGAGGGCTATTTCCTCTTTACTGGTGAATATTCGCTGGAAGAATCCAAGTTTCAGTTTCTCTTCTTCCTGCTGTATCTGCTTCCGTGAGGGTTCACGGATCTGCTTGGTATAGTAGAATCCGGTACCAGGAATACCTGCTGTGGCCCGTTTTCCCCTTGGGCCAACGGTAATTTTTGCACACCTGGGACCAAATGAAACCGAACCGCCGGTTTTGCTCATGTTCAGCGTCACACCCGGTGCAATTTTTATTCTTCTCCAAAATCTGAATGCCATAATCTCCTCCCTGCATCAGGTTACACGCGGCCCTGTTCTGCTGCATCCGGGTCCAGACAGTCTGCTTTTCCCTTCAGATACGGGAACTACCTTCAGCTGAACAGGTATACGTTCCTGCATTGCTCCCACATGGGAGATCACCCCAATGAGTTTGTCCTCCTGCCTCAGCGATGCAAGGGCTTCAAGCGCAGTCTCCAGAGTCTGCTCATCAAGGGTACCGAAGCCTTCATCAAGAAAGAGGGAATCAACCCGGACTCTGCGGCTGGACATGCCTGAAAGTCCGAGTGCCAGGGCAAGACTCACCAGAAAGCTTTCGCCCCCCGAGAGGTTTTTGACCGACCGTATTTCTCCTCCCTGGTAGTTGTCAATCACATTGAGCTCCAAGGCAGCTTCTGGATCAGCAATCAGCAGGTACCGGTCATGGATGGAGGAAAGTTTCGCATTCGCCTGATGGATCAGCATTTCAAAGGTAAGCCCCTGGGCGAAATTGCGGTATTTCTTTCCGTCCTTTGAACCGATTAATCTGTAGAGCTTCTGCCACATCAGGCAGCGGTGTTTCTGTTCTTCTGCGGTCTTCTTCTTTTTCTCATACCGCTCTTTGGCTTCATGATTGCTTTGCAGGCGCTGTTTCAAGGCTCCTGAGTTCTCACTGATGCGGGTCATATCATAACGAAGCTGCTGTTCTTTTTCCTTGAGCTGTTCAAGACTCTCTGCTCCTTCCAGATGTTTTGCTAGCGAAACAGCACGCTGTTTCAGGGCTTCAGCTCCAGAACGTGCTTCTTTATACTGCTCATCAAGACGTTGTGCTTGTTCATCCAGCTCCTGTATCTGCTTTGCATCCAGCACTGCCGACTGGTATGTCTGCTCATCTTCAAAACCAAGGGCCCTGCAGGACTGGAGAAAATTTTCTGCCTCTTTGATGATAATCGGTTCAGCTGACTGTATTGACTGATCCAGTTCACTGCACAGATTAGTAAGGCGAAGAACCTCTCGGGAGGCAGCATCCTTTGCTTCAGCTGCTTTTTCCAGCTTGTTTTCGGCTTCAGCAGCAGCTGTTTCTGCTTCCCGGAGTTCCTGGTCAGGGTCCTTGGTTCCGTAGAGTTCATAGCGCTTCTGCATCAAATCTTCAAGTTTCTTACTGCACTCCTCCAGGGATACATTTTTTTCCTTCAGGGTCTTGGTAAGCACCGAAATCTGCCCTTCCAGTTCAGCGGATCCACGTGCAAGTTCATCTTCCCGGGTCTTTGTTTCATAAAGCGTCCGTGTACGGGCATTCCAGGTTTCACTGCGCTTTCTGAGTTCTTCAGATGCAAGGTCAATCTGCTCAATGTTTATATCATCAATACCATATGAAAGAAGCACCTGCAGCAGACCCTGCTGCTGTTTTTCATACTGACTTCTAAATTCCTTCAGGTTTGCTTCTTTGGTGCTGATCATCTGTGATTCAAGCTGAATTCCCTGGATGGTATTCCTGACCTCTTCAGAAGTGCTTTGAAGCTGTTTTTCCATCTCCTGCTGGGCTGAAGTGAGCTCCTTGAGTTCCTTGTTTAACTCTTCTGCTTCTTCAATGATGAGATCCAGGCGCTTCATCTCCTCCTGGGCCTCATCAGTCTGTGGTTCGGCACCTTCTGCATAGGGATGATCCAATGAACCGCACAGAGGGCAGGGGATTCCTTTTTGAAGATAGGTACGCTGCTGTTCAAGTGAGGCTGTGCGCTGTTCCTGCAGCATCTTCTTATGCAGAAGGTCCTTTTCCTGGTAACACTCCCTGAGGCTTTTTCCCTGCAGCAGGTCCTGAAGCTTCTGCGAGGCCGTCTCAAGGACAACCTTCTTCGCATTGATGCTGCTGCCAAGCTCAGCTTCGCCTTTCTGCAGCTCATGGAGCTTCTTCTGCATGTCAGCGAGCTGTATCTCTTTTATTCTGAGCTCCTCAAGCTTTTTCTGCAGAACGATACCCGCAGATTCAGTTTCAGAGCGTTTTTCCTCAATAGATTTCAGTTCATTCTCAATGAGTCCGTCATTTGGGTGTTCAGAGAGATACTGCTCACACTCTTTACGGCTCTGCTGTTTCAGATTAAGTTGTGAAGTGATGCTTTTCTGTTCTGCGATACAGGTTTCCAGAAGCTGTTGAGTTTCCGTTGCTGATTCAGTTTTGGACTTATGATCACTCTGCTGTGATGTGACAGCTCCGTCGAGAACCCGAACTTTGGCTGTCAGGGTATTGGTTTCCTTCAGGTGCTGTTTAGCTGCCTCACATGCGCTTCGCCATTTCTGAACAAGTTCTCCGGTACGTTTCTGTTCAGCTTCGGCTTCAGGAAGCATGCCCTTGTACCCCTGCAGGGTAGTATAGCGTTCATTCTGATGTTCGCGAAGAGATGAGAGACGGGTATAGGGACCGTCAAGCTGTGCCGCTAGTTTTGCACGCCTGAGTGTTTCCCGATCATCGGAAAATGCTTCAAGCTGCTTCTCTAAATCTTCCAGCTGCTCCTGAAGGTGTGCGCGTTCTTCTTCAACCTGCAGGTGATCATTTCTCAGTGCTGCGGTTTCTGTAATTTTCTGAAGTGCGGCACTGCATTGTTCATATTCATGGTGATGCTGTTTGAGGGTTTCTTCTGCTTCCTTCACCTGCTGGTCACTGAGCAGCTGGATGTCATGAAGCTCAGCAGAAAGACGTTCATAGATAAGCTGCTGCTCCTTATGAAGTTCATACACCTTCGATGATATCTCTGAGTATATTTCGGTTCCGGTGATCTGCTCCAGAATGGGTGAGCGCTGGTCGCTGGATGCCTGGAGAAATGCGGCAAATCCTCCCTGGGCAAGGAGCATGGAACGGGTAAACCGTTCAAAGCTCATACCGGTTTTCTCTTCTATGACTTCAGCGGTTTCCGTCTTCTTATTTGCCAGTATTACACCTGTCTGTGCATCTGATATTTCATGACGTGAATCAGCCAATGCACCGTCTGGTTTCTTACGAGCACGATGCTGGGACCAGCAGCATCGGTAGCTTCCTTCACTGCTCTCGAAGAGCACCTCAGCGGAGCATTCTCCGGTGTGCCGTGACATGATCTCATTGGAACTCTTGGTAATCTTTCCAAGTCTTGGTGTCTGGCCGTAGAGTGCCAGGCACAGAGCATCAAGGATGGTGCTTTTTCCGGACCCGGTAGGTCCGCTGATGCAGAACAGTCCGTCGGACAAGTATTCGGGTGAGGTGAAGTCAATGCACCAGTCTCCGTAGAGTGAATTTAGATTTCTGCAGCGCAGCTCAAGTATCTTCATGCTGTTCTTCCTCAATATGCTTCAGCGTTTCAAGATAGAGTCCCTTCAGTTCCTGCTGGTCATCTTCAGGTATCTCATACGCCTCCAGACATCGTTCAAACACCTGATGCACTCCGAGATCATCCAGGGAAATCTGTGCTCCCGATGAACAGAGCACACGGCTGCTGAGCTGACGGTTTGTGATTCTCAGGATGTCAAGCTGGGTGTTCTCTGCTGCCTGGTCAACGATCTCTCGAAGGTTTGGGGCCGCATCAGTGCCGGTATACTCCACTTCAATCCAAACGGATTCACCTGAATGTGCAAGCTTCGAAACTTGATCAATAATGTCCGGTATGTCTCCCTTTACGGCCGCCATGGGTTGAAATACCGGTACCGGTATTTCCTCTATTTCAACGGACCCAGGATTTATATCGGCAATAACGACACGCTTCTGGGAAGATTCTGAGCAGTTCATGGGAAGGGGAGAGCCGCTGTACCGCACTGCATCCTTTCCTCCCACTTTCTGCGGGAGATGGAGATGACCTAATGCGGTATAGTCAAATACCCTTGGGAAAATAGTTACAGGGACGTGTGCGAGGGAGCCCACATAGAGCTCCCGAACACCGTCCCCTTCACGGGTTTTCCCTCCGGAGCAGAACAGGTGTCCTGATCCAATGACCGGTATGTTTCCGTACTTCTTTTTAAGT
>PWNW01000051.1 GCA_003557605.1 Spirochaetaceae bacterium | reverse complement strand
CCAGAACTTTGGATGCCACAATCCCCAGCCTTCTCATGGCAGCTGCTCTGCACTCAGCCTGGGCGCTTCAAAAAAATGCTGATACTTTGTCACGCAATATTGCCGAAGGGACACAATCGATTTCCCCAGAGGAAAGAACCGGCCTGCAGGCGCATACCCGCGTTAGCACATATAAGGGAAAAGCTGTTCTTTTCAGTGTGAACGCTCCAGACTTAGGCTCGGGGACTCCAACGACATCATCGCGATCCTTGCCATCAGCTTGTATGATCCGGGGAAGATGCGAAAATATTTACAGAAATGATTGTACATATGTGCTAAAATGATGTAATGTATATAGCATGGAAGTACAAAAAAAATTGGTGAAAGCCGATTATGAAGAGAAGATTCTCCATATGGCCGATACACACCAGGGGATGATCACGAGTACCCAGGTTACGGAGGCTGGTATTCCAAGACGGTGTCTCTCCTCCATGGTCCACAATGGATTGCTTGTCCGAGTCGAGCGGGGTGTATATACCCTCCCGGAAACTTGGGAGGATGAGTTGTTTATTCTTCAATGGAGGTTCTCGAGGGGAATCTTTTCCCATGAGACTGCACTATATCTTCATGCCATGACTGATCGAACCCCATCACGATATACCATGACATTTCCCTTTGGCTACAATCCTGGCAATGTCCTCAAACGAGGTGTGGCAGCCAAAGTGGCCAACGAAGAAACGTATCCGTTGGGAATCATGACGCTAGCCTCACCAAGTGGGAACTCCATCAAGGTATATGATATCGAACGTACTCTTTGCGATATGGTCAGGACCCGTCACAAGGCTGATATCCAGATGGTGAATCAAGCTATGAGGATATATGCAGGCTCACGGGAGAAGGACATTGCTCGCCTCATGGATTATGCGCAAATACTTCGGGTGAAGCCGAAGATCCTGGCGTACATGGAGATTCTGCTATGATTACCAACAATCCCATGCAATTGAAAGCACGGATCAAGAACCTTGCAGCCGAGAAGCACCTGCCAGCCCAAATCGTTCTGCAGAATTATCTGATGGAACGGTTGTTGGAACGACTGTCCCTTTCCAGATACAGGGAGAATTTCATCATCAAGGGTGGGTTCCTGATTGCAGTCATGGTCGGGCTCGAATCACGATCAACCATGGATCTTGATGCAACCATAAAGGGCTTCATTCTGAATCATAAATCCATCAGGGCCGTATTTGAACATGTCTGCGCCATAAAGGTGGATGATGATGTGACATTCTCAGTCAATCGAGTTGCCGATATCTGGGAAGCCGATGATTATCCTGGTATCCGTGTCAGTCTGATTGCCAGCTATCCACCTTTACGGGTTCCCCTTTCAGTTGATGTGACGACAGGCGACAAGATTACACCACGTGAAATCGAGTATTCATTTCCACTGTTGTTTGATGATCGTACCATTTCGATGATGGCATACAATCTGGAGACCATATTGGCTGAGAAGTTGGAGACGATACTGTCCAGAAACATTGCCAACACCAGACCAAGGGATTTCTATGATATATACCTTTTGTATTCCTTACGATGGGGAGATTGTGATCTGTCGCATCTGAGATCTGCTTTGGAGAGGACATCCGCCAAGAGGGGAAGCTTTTCACTTCTGAAAGATTATCAAACCATTGTGACCAATGTACGAGAAAACCCTCGAATGCATGATTTCTGGGCGAACTATCAGAAAGATTTCGATTATGCAAATGATATTAGCTTTGAAGAAACCTGTGATACCGTGTTGATTATCATGCAAGGTTTGAAGTTTTAATATTCCCGCTTGACACCATTGTACAGGCGTGAAAGAACAAGAATCAGCTCGCTCCTCAAATTTGTTACTGGCTAAACGAACAAAAAAAGAAGTAAAAAAAGTGTCTCGTATGCCGTACAACTTATGCATATACGGCAGTATGACTGCCGTATATGCATTGAGATAGGTTACTTGTCTTCCCGCATGTAGGAAACCGCCAAAGCTGCGGGTGCCCCAAGGCGTTTTTTCCCCTTCGACTCCCACCAGGTGACCAGCACCAGCACGGCGATGGTGGCCAGGTACGGGAACATGTTGAGCACTGGAGCGGGAATTGCCGCTCCTGCTATCTGGAGGCGGAACTGTATGGCGTTGATGCCCCCGAAGAGCAGAGCGCCGTATATCGCCCGTGCAGGGTTCCACATGGAAAAAATAACCAGGGCAATAACAATCCATCCCCGTCCTCCGGTGATGTTTTCTGTCCATCCCGGGGTATATGAAAGCGACAGATGGGCTCCTCCCAGGGATACGAACATGCCCCCCAGGATGGTATAGAGATAGCGAATCTTCGTCACGCTGATTCCCATGGCGTCGGCGGTCTGGGGGCTTTCTCCCACAGACCTGAGGTTGAGACCATGCTTGGTTTTGAACATATAGAACCACGCCAGGGGTATGAGGATGTACATGCCGTAGGTCAGGATGTCCTGGTAGAAAAGCGCTCCGAGAATGGGAATGTCAGAAAGAAACGGAACGGCGATTCTTCTGAACCGAGCAGCGGTGAGGCCTACCAGGTAGAAGTTGTTTTCCGCCGGACCGAGCCGCTGTCCCAGGAAGCTGGCCATGCCGGTGCCGAAGAGGGTGATGCTCAGACCGCTGACCACCTGGTTGGCTCGCATGGTGATGCACAGAAACGCATGCACCGCAGAAAGCACCATGCCCATCCCCATGGCGATGAGCAGGCTCAGCACCAGGGACCCGGTATGAAATGCCACAGCAAATGCGGTGACTGCACCCATAAGCATCATCCCTTCAAGACCGAGATTGAGTATCCCCGACCGTTCGGTATAAATCTCACCGATCGTTGCATAGACCAGTGATGTGCCGGCCCTGATGGTGATTGCAATAACTGACTGTACAAGCAGTATCATGATGTTTCCTCCTTATGGGGCTGTGACACCCTGAGGCGGTATTCAGAAAAGAGGGATCCTGCAAGCAGGGGAAAGAGAATCATGCCCTGCATGACCAGGCCGACTGCTGCAGGCAGGCGCATCATCATCTGCACCTGATCTCCCCCCACCAGCAGTGCGGCCATCAGCACCGCTGCAAGGAGGGATGCAAAGGGATTGAGCTGTGCCATCCAGGCGACAATGATGGCGGTGTAGCCGTATCCCTGGATCAGCCCCTCCTGGAGCCGTCGGGCAAGGCCCGCTACTTCCGTGGCGCCGGCAAGCCCTGAAAAGGCCCCTGATATCAAAATAGATATCAGAATGGTGCGCTTGATGTTGACCCCGAGATAGTGGGCGGCGGTGCGGTTCTTTCCGATCATATGGAGTTCAAAGCCCCACTTTGTCCGGTAGATGAAGAACCAGAGCACCACTGCGAGGATCAGGGCGAAGATCAGTCCGTAATGGACCCTGCCGTAAAGCCGGGGAAGCCAGGCGGCCTGGGGAAATCGGGCTGTGCCCGGGAATCCCATGCCCCCGGGATCTCTCCATGCTCCGTAAAACAGTCCCTCTGCGATGAGAATCGCCACATAGTTGAGCATCAAGGTTGTCAGGGTCTCATCGACCTGAAGCCGTGTCTTCAGCAGGGCAGGGACCCCTGCCCATGCAGCCCCTGCGAGGGCCCCAGAGAGAAGCACCGCAGGCAGGAGCAGAAAGGAGGGAATATAGGGGGAGGCAAACAGCGCCGTCCAGGTGGCGGCAACCCCTCCGAGGACCAGCTGCCCCTCCGCCCCGATGTTCCAGAACCTGAGGCGGAAGGCGATTGAAACCCCGAGCCCGGTGAGCATCAGCGGAACGGCCTTCACCAGGGTCTCTGCAAAGTTCCTGCTTGAACCGAAGGCTCCCCTGAACATGGCGGCAAAGGTCTGCAGGGGACTCACCCCGAAGGCCAGGAGCAGAAACCCCGTGAGGATCAGGGAGATTACCAGAGATACCGCAGGAACGATCACCAGGGTCTTTTTTGAAGCGGTTTTCCGTTTTTCAAAGTACAGTCTCATTGAAGTTCACCCCCCTCATGTTCAGCGGTTTCCTGCTGTGCATGTTCCTGTGCCTCCTCCAGGGAAGCCCCGGCCATCATATGTCCGATGATCCTGATGTCCGCATCCTCTGCAGGAACAGTTCCCATGATCTTTCCTTCGTAGATTACCGCAATCCGGTCTGCCACGGTGATCAGCTCCTCCAGGTCTTCTGATACCAGTAGCACCGCATTGCCGATGTTCCGCTGGTTTATCAGCTGGGTCCGTACCGCCTCCATGGCCCCTACGTCCAATCCCCGGGAGGGGTAAGATGCAATCAGCAGGCCTCTGCAGGCGCCGATCTCCCTGGCAAGAATAATCTTCTGGATATTCCCTCCGGAGAGAAACTTTGCCTCGGTCTTCTGGGAAGGAGCGGCAATGCGGTAGGTTTCAATTTTCTCCTTGGCGCTTTTCGCCATCTCCTTGGGATTGAAGACTCCCCGCCTGACCACAGGTTCGCTGCGGTACTCCTTCATTACCAGGTTGGAGGCAACGCTCATGTCCCCGACAATGCCCATGGCAATCCGGTCGGGGGGAATATGGCTCACCCCCGCCTGGATCAGATCCAGGGGGGTGCGGTTGGTCATGTCCTTTCCTTTGATGATCACACTTCCTGAATCTGCCTTGTCCAGACCGGTGATCACTTCGGTAAGCTTGCGCTGTCCGTTTCCTGCAACACCGGCAATACCGAGGATCTCACCTGCTCGGATGGTGAAGGAGATGTCCTTCAGGGCGGGAAGCCCTTCATCATTTGATGCGCAGAGGCTGGCAAGTTCCAGCACCGGTTCTCCGGGGCAGCAGGTCTTCTTTTCCAGCCGAAAGAGCACCTCCCTGCCCACCATCAGCCGTGCAAGTTCCGACGGGGTGGTGTCCTCTGTATTGAGCACCGCTGCGGTTTCCCCCTTTCTGAGCACCTGCACCCGGTGGGAGAAGCGCCTGACCTCCTCCATCTTATGGGTGATGAATACTGCAGATTTCCCCTCGCGGATCATCTGGCTGATGATCCGGTTCAGCTCCTCGGATTCCTGGGGGGTCAGCACCGCAGTGGGTTCGTCGAGGACCAGGATGTCGGCACCCCGGTAGATGAGCTTCAGGATTTCAACCCGCTGCTGCTCACCTACGCCGAGCTGCCAGATGCGGGACTTCGAATCAACCTGCAGGTTATACGTATCTGATATCTCAGTAATCCTCCGGCAAATCTCCGGAAATGAAGGAATCAGCTCCAGGTCCTTCAGTCCCAGCACCACGTTCTCGGCAACCGTCATGGTGTCCACCAGCTTGAAGTTCTGATGCACCATGCCGATGCCCAGCTGCATGGAATCTTTGGGTGAATGAATCTCCGAGCGGGTT
>PWNW01000029.1 GCA_003557605.1 Spirochaetaceae bacterium | reverse complement strand
GACAAGCAACCATTGAGCTTCGTGCCCAAGGAGCAGTTGTACCAACCGAGCAGGGACGCCTTGGCTTGGCACAAGGAACAACTATTTCTCGGCTAAGGTAGATGGCAAGCCGGGTCACAACTCCCAGGTCGTGCCCTTCACCCGCAAGAGCTGTTGCGAAGAGCCCCTCCACGAATGCACAACAACTACTTTTCCGCGGCTTGCTCCGCCAAGAGGACACCGAGAGCACCACCCGCGGCCGCTCCAATGGCGGCGCCCGCCGGACCTCCCGCAAAAGACCCGAGCACACCCCCCAAGGTCGCCCCGGCACCGCCTGCGAGACCCCGGCTTCGGTGCTCCTCGGGAACATCAACGAGTAGATCCTCAACGCTCTTGTCCTTTCGCAAATCGCTCATGATACCGGCCCCTCCAAATGTGTCGGACTGTCGGCGAAATAGCTGTCCGCGGCCCACCCCACTGCCTCGGTGACGGCCGCGGCGGTGGTCGCGTTGATCGCGTTGCCCCACCCGGGAATCCACCCGATGAGAAGCTGACTGGCCCCTCGCCCGCCGGCTGTCGCCGCAAAGGTCAACAGAAAACGGGCCGCGGCCGCCTTTGTAATCGGTGTGCCGTGCTCCGCTGCGAGCGCGACTATCATGCTAGTCTGGATACTCACGATGATCGGCGCGTCGGAGCCCGGAAGCTGAGCCAAGCCGCCGCCCACCGCTGCCGCGCTTGCAGCAGCCGTGTGGATGATTCCATGCACTTTATGCCTATGCGTTGCCATAACCTTCTCCCTTATAAAGAGCAACCAGCAGCACCCATATTGCCAAGACGGCGGACCGCCCTTGGTTCTGACAGATGCCCGCTCCTCCACGAAGGAAACGAACAGCACCCCTATTGCCAAGACGACGGGCCGCCCTCGTTCTGACAGACTCGAGGCTCATCCAGATCGAACGTCCTTCTAAAAGCGTGCCCGCCAGTCTGTCAGAAGGTTGATTCAAGAATCGTCTCCAACAACGGCAGCAAGGAACACTCTTAGGGAGGAGAGCGAATGACAATGGCCTACTATTTTCTCAAAGAAGATTTCGCGGAGCTTGACGCCCGCATCACGCATCTCCAGTCACAGATCAGAGAGATCGGCGCTGAGATGGGGCGCAGTTGCGAGGAAGGCGCCGAGACCTACCACGACAACTTCGCCTTCGAAGATGGAGAGCGCCAGCAGCTCATGTGGTCGCGCCACCTCCACGAACTCTTACAGGTGCGCAACCAGGCACACATCGTGGCCCCCGCGACGGAAGCACAACGTGTCGGTATCGGCAGGAAGGTGATGATCGAGGACACGGAAACGGGCGAACGCCGCGTTTTGCAGATTGGCAGCTACATGGTATTTCGTGGTGGGCAGAGCATTTCATACCAGGCGCCGCTCGCGCGGTTTCTCATCGGTGCTCAGCAGGGAGAAGTCAGGGAAGGGCGCCTCGGCAGAAGTACAAGATCCTTTGAGGTGATTTCCATCGCCTGAGACAATCGGGCGGAGGGGGGGTAGAATACGATGTCGAAGCCCTTGGCCATCTTCGGCGGCCCCCAAATGATAGAGACACCCCGGCCCCACTTCTCCTGGCCCCCCCCTTTGCCGGAACTCGCCGAGACCGTGGCAGCCTACATCCGCGCCGGCCGCCCGCTATCCATCATCGACCGCAGTGGGATCTATGCCGAGCTGGAAGATCGCTTCGCCACTCTTCACGGCCGGCGCTACGCCGTTGCCACAAGCTCCGGCACTATGGCGCTCTACTCCGCGTTCTTCGGCCTCGACCTACAGCCCGGCGACGAGGTGATCTCCACAGTCTACTCCTTCCACGCGACGGCGACGCCGCTGCTCCACCTCGGTGTTCAGGTGGTATTTTGTGACGTCGAGGCCGATACCGGCAATATCGACCCCGCTTCCATCGAACCGCTCATCACCTCACGCACTCGCGCCATCTTGACCAACGACATGTGGGGCCACCCCGTAGCCAAGGCTGCTGTGGGAGAAATAGCTCGAAGGCACGACCTCGCCTGGGTCGAGGACTGCTCTCATGCTCATTTCGCCGAGTACGAGGGGAAACCCGTGGGATCGTTCGGGGACGTTGCCGTCTGGAGTCTGCAGGGCAACAAGCTCCTGACCGGAGGAGAGGGCGGCATACTGCTAACGGATTCCGTCGACATCTACGAGCGCGCGACACTGCTGGGGCACGGCCTGCGACGCTCGAAGAATTGCGTTCGCTCGCCTCAATGGCAGCCCATTGCGCACACAGGATTCGGGCTGAAACTGCGCATGCACCCATTGGCGGCCGTGATAGTCCTTCATATGCTCGAGCACCATTCCTCGCGTTGGTTAGCGGAGCGAAACGAGACCTTGCAGCGTTTCTCAAAAGGCCTCTCGCGCACGGGTTGGGTCCGCCCGATGGCGCGCCGGGCCTACGTGACCTCTATGGGCGCACACTACGGCTTCAAGCCCCGCATCGACTTCGAAGCTCTCGGAGTCACGAGGGAAAGGCTCATCGAGGCACTCCAGGCTGAGGGACTAGTAGTGTCACTCCCGGGCTCACAGCCGTTTCACAAGCTGGCGCTTTTCGACCCGGAGCGTTTCACCGTCGGGCGATTCGAGAAGCACGACAATCGCGGCCGCGCCTTTCCCGGCGCCGAAGCTTATTACGCCTCCATCTTGTCGCTTCCAACATTTACGTTTCGCGCCGACTGGCCGCTTGTGGACGCATACGTGGCCGCGTTCGAAAAAGTCTTCTCTCAACTCGAGGCCCTGCGATGAAATGGCGCGTCGAAGAGACCAAAGACGGACGCCTGATCCGGGATCTCTACCGTGGGGTCTTCGATAACGAGCTGACAACTGAGGCGATCACAAATAAATGCCAAGATGGGAATCCAACCTGGCTCGTATTGCGCAACGAAGAAAACGCCGCGTGTGGTTTTGGATTCCTCGTTGGTTGGCCGGCCATCGGTGAGGTGGAGTTCTGGCTCGGTGGAATTCTCCCCCGGTTTCGCCGCATGGGCGGGATGCGCCACCTGCTCGAAGAGGTCGAAAATCGGTTCGCCACAGACTATCAAAGGCTGACCGTCAGCACCTACAACCGCTGGAACATAACGCTGAGCATGCTGACCCGGCGTGGATATGAGGTTGTCGGGACCGACTACAGCGAGGAACGAAAGGATCTCAGGATCCGCCTCGCCCACTCCCTTCGCCCGCGCAAGGAGCTGCGTGTGTCGCTCACGGAGCGTTGCAACTTCCACTGCTTCTTCTGCCACGGAGAGGGTCTGGACAAAGCAACAGTCCGGACGACGGCCTCCGAGCAGCAGTTTCTCGATGTCCTGAAGCAAGCCGCAGACCAAGGCTACGACGACCTCACCTTTACCGGCGGTGAGCCACTACTCGAAAAAAAGCGCTTGCTCCGCTTACTGGACGCGCTCGCGAAGTTTCGAAGCCCCCCGACCGTGACTGTCGTAACGAACGGGTACCTTCTGGACGACGAAGCGATCCGGACGTTCGCGCATTACGCGACAGGCACAAAGCGGTTCAAGCTGCACGTGTCACTGCACGGCACGAACGAGGAAGCGTTTAATGAGGCCACCCGCTGCGAGGACGTGGACGGCGCATTTGCCAGGGTACTCAAAAACATCCGCGCGGCCACGACGGCCGGCCTGGAGGTCAAGCTCAACTGCGTAGTATTGCGCCGCATCAATCACGACAGTATCGCCGAGGCGAGCGAACTCGCCCGATCGCTCGGAGTAAGAGTCATCAAGCTCCTGGAGCTGCTCGCGACTCCCGAAACGCAAAACCTTTTCGAGCACTACGTCGTCTTCGAGAGCATCTGTGAGCGAGTCGCGAAAATTGCCCATGAGCACAAGAGGAGCCCACGAAGCGTCATCTTCAAGCACAACGAAGACCAGAACTTTAGAATCGAGGTGCAACGGCTGACCTGCCACCTGGGGTGTAGTCGTTGTCACGGAGTGCGGGATCGCACCCTGTCGAGCGATCTCCGCTACCATCCCTGCTTCGCGCGCAGCACAGAGTCATTTCCCATCGACGACGGCAACGACCTCCCCTCCGCATTTCGCGACGGGGACAAGATCATCCAAGACAACGCCGCCAAGCACGGCTTCTCGAGCCCCTCGCTGGCCTGCCATGAGAGCTATAACGCAAGTAAGTCAGAGTACTGTTTCGAGTTGGACGATCCTGATGCGTTGGCTGATTTTCTCGTCAAGAAGGACTTCGTCCATTGCAAGTCGGATCGTTTCGTCTACATCTACTACAGGCCCATCCGGCACGGAGACGATTGGGCGCGCTTTGAGCGCATCCTCGGGCTTGGGTGGGACTGCCGCAGCGAGAAGCCGGAGATCATCTACCAGAATGTACAATACCGTGAGGATCCTGCCGGTGGGCTCTGCAGCCGGACAGAGTTCCTGTTCGACGACGGCCCGCTCAGGCTGCCTACCAAGGAAAAGGCACGGCGCCTGCTGAAGAGTTTCGACTTCGCACCGATCTCGGACGAGATCGAGTTCAGCATCCGGATCTTCGCGAGGGAGGCGCTCGAGCTTCGCGTCGGTACGGCGAACGGACGACACACCGTGGTCGTTCGCACAGACGAGGAGGGCATCCGCGAGGTACGGCAAATCCTGCGGGGCTATTCGGGCCGCCTCACCCCCCTCACAAAACCCCTCGCCGCCTTTACTCTCGGCCAATGATGAGAAGCAAGCAGTTTTAGAGCTTCCTCCCCCTGCACATGAACGAACTGTCAGAACCCGAGCACCACTTGCGTCTTTATTGCTGAAAGGACTTTGAGCGCCTGGAAAAACCGGGCGCGAGAAAACGGCAAAGGGGGACAGATGATTATCGGAACGTTGGGTCGCACGGTGGTTGATCCGTATTCGGCGGGCAAGACGGTCTATCGCGGCTGCGAGCTGGGTGCCCAGAAGGTGCGCCAGGCCGTGCACAACACGCCCGCCTGGAGATGTACCGCGCAAGATATCCACCTCCAAGCCAGGTGGATGGGGCGCGACATCAAGCACAGTTACAAAAGCGCGTTGGGAAGCGTCAGGCGTTAGCACCTGGCGGCAGGAGCAAGCGCATGCCAGAGGAATCAGCTCTTTTCGGCCTTTTGAACTCTTTGGCCGGCGCCATGTGGGGGCTAATCTTGTTGCCGGCCGCGGGCAACCCGGTCGTCTTCGGATACCTGTGGACGATACCTGTGGACCTGGCGCCGCCGACATCTCCAGCGATCGCGGACTTTCTTGGACAATATCCCCCGAGAGATCCCAAATTCGCTGGATGCCGATCTGGAACGCGACCTGGACGAAGAGATCCTGGCCATAATCGTCGGTTCGTTCTGAGGAACGAGCGTG
>PWNW01000262.1 GCA_003557605.1 Spirochaetaceae bacterium | reverse complement strand
GTGTGGCTCTTGAGGTTGACGAGACAGTCAGTACATTTACCGGCATTGGTAAAAACCTTGCGGCTGATCCTGCGGTGCTTCGTGCCGTGTCGCCGGATGCCGACACTCAAGCCCTGCATGATGACCTTGAGCTGTATGAGCAGATATTTCAAGCAGTACGCGGACATCTTTCGGAAGTGGAGGTCCATCTTGCAAGTGCTGACGGTATGAAACAATACTCCTCTACAGAATTTCCCAGGCGATATGACCTGAGGGATTTTCAGGTGCGGGAGAACTTTTCTTCCCAAGGAGGTGTCGGGCCCCGGCTGCTGCTGGCTCCGGGTCCGGGATCTGAGGGAAACCAGATCGTCTTTACCATATGTTTTCCCCTGTCCCATGGAATCCTGTTTGTAGATGTGCGGGCACAGGCACTGGAGGCTCCTCTGCAGAACCAGATGTCCAGCAGAATTTTTCTGGTGGACCGCAGGCAGTTTATCACCATGAATGTGGTGCAGCCCCATGATCCTGCAAGCTTCAGCGAAACTCCTGAACTAGGGATTGTCTTTACTAACGAATATATTTCACAGGCTTCTCCTAACCAGCTGGTGCACCGAGTTGATCTCTCTGCAGATGATCTTTCAGTTATCATGATCACAGACCTTGCAACCTATTTTGATACCCTTCAGCAGATTCTCCTGCTGGTTATCACCCTGGCGGTGGGTATTTCTGCGGTGACGATGATTGTATCAATACGAATCAGCCGCTCCATCAGCCGTCCGATAGACAGCATCATTGATGCCATGACCAGAAGCCCAAAGGGTCCGATTCCCCTGCCTGAACCGGATACAGAGGAGCCTCGGGATGAACTGGAACAGCTGACATTCCATTACAACAGCATGGTGGAAACAATAGAATCCCTGATACAGCGAATCCGTGAGGAGGAGCAGCTGCTTCGAAATGCAGAGCGTAAGGCGCTGCAGGCCCAGATCCAGCCGCATTTCCTCTACAATACCCTCGGATCTATCAAATCAATGGCAAAGCTCGGTGATGCCGAAGCGGTTACGGCGATCGTCACTGATCTTGGGAAGATTCTTCGGTATTCCCTTTCAGACACAGAGGCAATGGTGCCGCTGAAGGAAATTACCGATCTTGTGCAGCGCTATTTCAACATCCAGAAAATCCGGTTCCAAGACCGCATGAATGTGATAACCCGTCTGGATACGAATGCACAAGATATCAGGGTACCCAAGCTGATACTTGAACCCCTGGCGGAAAATGCGGTGATTCACGGTGTGGAGACATGCTCTCGGCCGGTTGAAATTACCTTGTCCACCCGTCTTTCCAGAAAAGTCTTGGAGATCAGGGTGGAGGATACCGGTCCGGGACTGCATGAACCTTTAGTGCCGTCGGAGGGCCACGGCATCGGATTAAAGAATGTGGAGAAACGGCTGGGGCTGATTTACGGAGAGCAGGCTGAATTCATGCTGTTTCAGCAAACAGAAAAGACCGTAGCCATGATAAGGATATTCCAATGAAACTGAAAGCAGTGATCATAGAAGATGAGCTTCCCCTGCTTCGAGAACTCGTAGAGACCTTCTCATGGAGAAGCGTGAACTGCGAGGTATGCGGGACCGCCAGCAGTGTGGAAGAGGCCCGGAGGGTTATTTCAGAAACCCGCCCTGACATTATAATAACCGACATCAAGCTTCCCGACGGGGACGGACTGTCCCTGCTGGAGGAGATGCCCCACCGCGCTGCAATCATTATTACGGGGTACAGTCAGATTGAATTTGCCCAGAAGGCCCTTCGTGTCGGGGCTGCTGACTTTATTCTAAAACCCCTGGATGATGAAGAACTTCGCCAGGCGGTGCAGCGCGCGGTCATCAAGGCAAGTGAGGGCCACCCGCTTCACGGGGTTTCGGGAAAAACATCCAATGCCCTGGTCCATGATGCCCTGCTGTTCATCCAGAAGCAGTTCCATAAGGATGTGTCCCTGCTGGAGGCGGCAGAGCATCTTGAAATCACCGAAGGGCATCTTGCAAGCATATTCAAGAAAGAAACAGGCAAGACCTTTGTTCAGGTGCTTACTGAGCATCGGATGACCGTAGCGGCGACGCTTCTCAAGGACCCCAGGAAACGCATCAGTGATGTTGCCGAAGCCTGCGGGTACAATGATTCAACCTACTTTTCCAAGGTGTTCCGCCGTACCGTAGGCATGAGCCCGAGACGATATCGGGAGCAGGAGTGACAGGAGAGCCCGGCTACTGCTTATCCAGCAGTTCCTGGGCATGAGCCTTCAGCACCGCATACGCCCGCTGGGGTGAAACATTGTCAAGCATCACCGATTCTACCGCAGCTTGAATCAGCTCCTGAAGTCTTGTGCTGTGCTGGGCATGGTAGACCACATTAGCCCGCTCCATATCTTCTTTGAACACCTCTGCATAGGGCATGCTTAAATAGAGTTCGCTTTCCATCAGGGCTTTTGACGGCTGAATGATCCTGATTTCCAGGTACTCCTCGGCATACTGCTGCATGAAATGGATGAATTTCCAGGCATAATACTGCTGGGCTTCAGAGGCCTTTACATTCACCATCAGGTACTGCCCGTAATGGGATGAAGCAACTTCATGTACCGCACCTTCAAACACGGGAAACGGGACAACGCGCCATTCTCCGCTTTCATAGAACTCCGGGTTGTCAGCCTTTATTCGCGCCTGCTGGTACATTCCCGTATGGGCCATAGCCACCTCATCCCTGTCAAAGTTGAACAGGAACCGTGCATACTGGTAGGATGGGGATCCAAGGTTTTTCCCGTAGGGCCCCCACTGCTGCATAAACTCAAGAAATGATATCCAGGCGTCTTTTCCGACAATAGCTGTCTTTCCGTCATCGCTTACCAGCTTTCCCCCCAGCTGCTCGACCATCGGCACCATGGCGTTCAGGTAGTCGGAGTAACGGAAATCAAAGCCCCGGCGTGTGATCACATCTCCGTCCCGTCGGACAATCTGCTCGCTGATGCGCATCATGTCTTCCCATGTCCTGGGATAGTCAGTCTCTGGGTCAAGACCTGCAGCTCGGAACATCCGGTCGTTGATGTATATGCTCCAGTTAAGCACCTCTAAAGGTATTCCGTAGAGAACACCGTCAATATATACCGGGTCCAGCGATCCGTTCACGTACCGGTCGAGAATTTGGCCGGTGGTCTCTGCTTCAAGGGCTTTCAGGGAGACGGGGGCTGCTAAATTGCCGGTAATAAATGCATAGCTGTCCTCGAGCTGTGTATGAAAGATATCTGGGCCCTGGTCTGCTGCAAATGCTGAGAACAGCCGTTCAGCAACCCGGGTGGATGGATAGGTTATCCGACGGATCGTCACGTTCGGGAAGGATTCCTGAAACTCCTCGATCAGGCGGAGTTCAAAGGGGGTTCGGTTCGGGTCTTCATGGGTCCAGTAGGTGAGCTCAACAGACTCTTTACCCGAGGGCTGCTGAACAGCCTCAAGAAACATCCCAGGAACCAGCATTGCCAGCATCAGGCAAACAGCTGTACATTTCATGGACCTCATCTCCTTTTTCACATTTTACAATAGTTTTATCAATGAACCAATCACTGCATGTGTTGATGAAGGAAAACAGAAATCTGAAATAGATGCAATCCTGCTCGGCCGAAAATAGTGCAGGTTTTCAGAAAATCTTACGCTTGGAAGACGCAATGTTCTATAAGATAATGATTACAGGGTGCAGGGCAGTCAGCGCTGCACAAACACGTATGTTAGGAGGATATCATGAAAATGCATGGAAAGATCGCGGCAGTATTGATCATCGCGATGCTGTTCGGCTCAGCGGTACTTTTTGCCGCAGGGAGAACAGAAAGAACAAACAAGGTGGTGGCGTATTCAGCACATGAAGATACCATCATCACCAATATGGTACGGCTGTGGGAACAGGACTATCCGGACATCGAACTGGAAGTTATTAAGATGGGTTCCGGAGATGTCATCAGCAGGGTTCGTGCGGAATCGCAGAATCCACAGGCTGACGTGATCTGGAGCATCGGCGGAGAGCCGCTGGAACAGAACTCTGACCTGCTGTATCCCTACCAGCCCAAGGACTGGGACATGATTGAAGATGTATACAAAGTCGGAACAAACTGGCTTCCCTACACCGGCATCATGAATGTATTCCTGGTAAACACCAATATGCTTTCTCCTGATCAGTACCCCAGAACCTGGAAAGAACTTGCCAGCAGCCATATTGAAGGGGTAAGCACCGCCAGGGCAGACCAGTCAGGATCAGCGTACATGCAGCTTGCAAACGTGCTTGCCATCTACGGTGACGGAGAAGAGGGATGGGCAGTGTATCGTACAATTATGGAGAACTTCTTCATTGCTTCAAGTTCAGGAGCAGTATCAAGACTGACAAATGACGGAGAAGTTCCTGTTGCAGTTACCCTTGAGGACAATGCACAGCGTTTCGTCCTCGGAGGCGGACCGGTAGCTATTGTGTATCCTGAAGACGGCGCTATTGCCGCACCCGACGGTATTGCTGTGATTAAGGGAGCTCCGAACCTCGAAGGTGCAAAGACCTTTGTTGACTGGGCAATGTCCTCAAAGGTACAGAACTTTCTGGTAGAGGAAATGGGCAGACGTCCGGTGCGGAAAGATGCATCAACTCCTCCGGGACTTCCCCCGATGAGTGAAATCAACACCATTGAATATGATTTCGGATGGTCAGCTGAAAACCGTACTGCCTTTATTGACCGGTTCCGGGATATGATGATGGAGCTGGACCTGTAAGACGCAGGATTCAAGAAATTTCAGTCGGCCCGCTTTTCCGTTTGTCGGTCCAAAGCGGGCCGATCTTGATTCTCATGTAATTATTATGAGGAAAACAGCCCATGGTTGCTAAACGAATTTTTATCGAACATATAACAAAGAAATTTCCTGGTGTTGTCGCACTGGATGACGTGCACTTTGAGGTGGCAGAAGGGGAGTTCTTTACCCTTCTCGGTCCGAGCGGATGCGGCAAGACCACACTACTGAGGACAATTGCAGGGTTCTACAAGCAGGATACCGGACATATTCATGTAGGGGATTCAATCATTGATAAAACCCCTGCACATCAGCGTGATATCGGTATGGTGTTCCAGAATTATGCGGTGTTTCCGCATATGACGGTGGCAGAGAATGTTGCCTTCGGTCTGAAGAACAGAAAAGTTCCCCACCAGGAAATCACAAAACGGGTTGCAAAGGCCCTTTCTACCGTGCAGCTTACAGGATATGAAAGCAGAACTCCTGACCAGCTTTCAGGGGGGCAGCAGCAGCGGGTCGGACTGGCACGTGCTATGGTCATAGAACCGCGGCTTCTGCTTATGGATGAACCATTGTCAAATCTTGATG
>PWNW01000293.1 GCA_003557605.1 Spirochaetaceae bacterium | reverse complement strand
GGCCATTCGGGAGCCTGATCTCCCCTGATGAACCTTCCGAGTTCAAGGTTTTCCTCTGCAATGCGCCGCCGGAGTATCTGAAACAGTGAAGCCGCAGCACGGCAGTCATCAAGAGCAGTATGGGATCGGCCGGCTTCTATACCTAGAAAACTGCACATGGGAGAAAGGCTTCTGCTCGGAAGATGGGAGAAAAACCTCCTGGAGAGTTCAAGAGTGCAGATTGAAGGAATATTCCCCACATGCACCCCTGCCCTGGAGAATTCGGAAATGAGAAACCGCTTGTCAAAGGGAACGTTATGGGCAACCATCACAGAATCACGGAAAAAGGGAATAATGTCGCCCATGAGGGAGGAGAACAGCGGAGCATCCTTCACCATGGAAGCGGTAATTCCATGAATGTAGGTAGCTCCCACACTTCCCTGGGGGTCTACCAGGGATTCAAAGCTGTCAATCACCTCTCCCTGTTCATTGAGAAGCAGGAGTCCAATTTCCACGATCCTCCCCCTAGCCGGAGAAAGACCGCTGGTCTCGACGTCCACTACGGTGTAGGTGTTCATACATACACCCCCTGCCGGTCTGAACGCTTCTGCATTTCCCGCTGATAGAGAACCCTCAGCACCAGAGGAGAGAGCACCGCAGTCAGTATAGCTGAAGCACCCACCTGGGCGGTAGCAAGGGGCACGTAGGGAAGAAATGCAGGATCTATCTGTGCCACCAGGGCAGGGACAATGGCTCCGCTGCCTGCGGTGTTCCCCATGGCAGCGGCAATGCTGTTTGCATGCTTCCACCGCTTCGGTACGGCATAGGCATATATTACCACGGGAACAAGGCCGGTTACTGCAACGGTCAGTACCGCCAGAAGCGCACCCTGGGGCCCTGCAACTGCGATATCACGGAGGGAGATGTTGGATCCCAGGGCGAAGGCAAAGAATGGAATTGAGAGCTTAACCCCCGGTGCAAGAAACTTTCTGAAGTCACTGTCCAGGTTTCCAAGCAGCATCCCGATGAGAACAGGAATGATGGATCCGAGAATGTCAGTGAACCTTACTACAGCCATACCCCCTGCACCAATGGCGATAAGGATAAAAAAGGGACTTGCGGTAAGCATGGTAACGGCACCGCTGTGCACATCGTCCTTATCGCCGTAGCGCTCAGAAAGGGCAATATGCAGTCCCCCGTTGCCGCATGCCAGCGCCGTGATCAATGTAATCGGGTGAATGGAGAACAGGGTATCCCTGGCACCGATAAACACAGCAAAGAGAAACCCCGCTCCGATGCCGAGCAGCACCTTCGCGGCGGTAAGCAGCGTGCCTTTGTAGAGAGCAGAAGGAGACTCCTTCAGGGAAATCTGTGATCCTGCACAGAACAGCACCAGGCCGATCATTGCCAAGGCCCCGTCCCGGAACAGTCCAGTGGTGAAGCTCCCGATCCCTAAAAACCCAGGAGCACATGTCCTTACGATGCTGCCGAGGAGAAAGAAAATGGACATCATACCGCCGGGAAATTTCTGTATGGTCTGCAGCACAGGAATTTGAAATCCTGATTGTTTCATGCCTCCTGTATTACGAAATCCCGGGAGAACTGTCAAGCAGATGAGAGAAAAAACCCAATGTTCATGAAAAAAGTTTATCCTATCCTCTGAATGGTGTATACTATAGGCAAGACTGTTTCCATGGGTGTCACATGGCTGGAAGAAACGATGCCTCCCGTGCGGAGGGGATCAAGATATATAACCGGGTTTTTCCCTACCTCATGAAGCGGCGGACCGATTCGCTGGTGTACCATACGGTTCAGGTCGATATGACCAAGGCTTTGGGGTATATTAGGGAAAAGAACAGGAAGGCTGGTGAACGGAAGTATCACATCTTTGACCTGATCATGGCGGCCCTGGTGAGGACCTTTGCCCTGAAACCTGAACTGAACCGGTTCATAGCCCGCAGTGAATTCTGGCAGAGAAACGAAATATCCTTCAGTTTTGTCGTGAAGCGCAGCCGCACTCAGGAGGGGGAGGAACGTAATGCGGTGGTGACCTTTGAACGGGATATGGTGTTCGAGCAGGTTGCCGCCATGATGCGGGAGACGATCAACAGGACCAGGTCAGCAGACGAGTCAGGAGAAGAACGGGTCCTTTCCCTGTTTTTCAAACTGCCGAAGTTCCTGAGGCTGCTGACGGTCTCCCTGCTGCGGTTCCTTGACAAGCACGGACGATACCCCGCATCGCTTCGCCGCATTGATGCGCTGCACTCCAGCGCCTTTGTAGCAAACCTGGGGAGCATCAACATACCCAAGGCGCCGTATCATCATCTGTATGACTGGGGCACCACATCTGTCTTTATTTCCTTCGGCAAGCTGGAACGTAGGACCGGAAGGGAAGGTCAGGTCAAGGAAATCCTTGATTTCGGCATAACCGTCGATGAGCGGATCGCCGACGGCTATGCCTTCATGCAGGCTATGGTTGTCTTAAGAAATCTGCTGGAAAATCCTCAGCTCCTTGAGGAGCCTATCGATTAAGCTTTTCCAAAAAAATCTCCCTCGCCCTGCCCTTCAGCGGACACTCACCGCCTTCAAGCATCTGTTTGAGGGCTTCTGTCTCTGTTCTGGAGAAGTTTCTGCCGTAGAGAATATGCTCCTCAAAGGCCTCACAGGCCGACGGACACACCTTCCTGGTGATATCAAGAAGGATTTGGGCATATTTCCTGATTTCCAGCTGGGCATGGGAATCCAGCCTGAGCTTCAGGAAATGAAACAGGTTATGCAGGTCTATCTGCCAGTACCACTGGGTATAGAGGCTCAAGGGCAGGTTGATCCGTGCAAGCTCCCTGGCAATCCCCCGATCCACCAGTTCACGGTAGGTCCGGTACGCTCGATGCTGCTCCTGGGAGAACTGCTCCCGAATTTCTGATGAAACCTCCGGGGGAATCGATTCTTCGGACCTTCCCTGCTTATTGTCGGTGCTCTGGAGGGAAACAGCATCGGGATCGGGAACATAGCATTCTTCGTCCATGATGCTGTACCGCCCCGATATCTCATTAAGTCTGGCAGTCCGATGACGTATCCACTGCCGGGCCACAAAGATCGGCATCTTCACATGAAATGTGAGCACCACCTGCTCAAAGGGAGAGGTATGCCCGTTTCTCAGAAGATAGTTGATAAGTGCTTTATCTTTTCTGAATGTGGTGGTCCCCTCACCGTAGGAAACCCGGGCTGCCTGCACAATCCGGTCGTCGGACCCCATATAATCTACCAGCCGAACAAACCCGTGATCCAGGACGGGAAACTGGACATCCAGGATCTCCTCCGCCGCTGGTACTGCTGCATGTGCCACAGAAGGTCCCTCCCTGTTATGCAAGATCGTCAAAGCGCTTTTCATTCTGCTGGTCCAGCAGAATGGTTTCCAGATTTGCTATCCGTTTCTCATGGCGCTTCAGCGTTCTCGTCAGTTCCTCAATTTCCTTATCAGCCTTCACATTTCCCTGGGAAGACCGTTTGTAATGACTCTTAATAAATTCAGATGCAACTCCAAGGGCTACAATAATTACGATTGCGGTCCATAAATTCATACCCGTTCCTCCATTATATGCAGTGCCCTGCAGATGCAGGGGCGTCTATACTAGATTCATAGCCGAAAGCAGCACCGCAGTCCCCGCAGCACAAGCTGTCTCGGTGCGCAGGATCCTGGTCCCCAGGGAAACAGGCTTCCACCCGTGCTGTGCGAAAAGGGAGCGCTCCCGGTCGCTCCACCCCCTCTCGCTTCCCACTGCAAGGGTCGCCGAATTGGAGGATGCGGCAGCTTCGGAAAGCCTTACAGCATCCAGCCGGGGATCAAGCACCAGGGCATCTCCCCTGGCTTCATCAAGAGCATCATCAAGACGTCTGCTCAGCGTAAGCTCCGGAATGTATGTTACCGCGGCCTGCTGTGCTCCGTCAATCAGGTATCCCCGGTATTTTTCATCATTCCAGATAGATGCCCTCAGATATGATGCTTCTGAGAGGTCTGTCCCTGTTACGATGATTTCTCTGATTCCCAGGCTTGCTGCCTCCCGGAGAATCCGCTTCATGCAGATCGGCCGGACCGCACCAACCAGCAGGGTCACATCATAGGATCCGGAGCAGGGGTGCTCGGGTCTCCAGGAAAACCGCACGTCGCCGGACTCTGCCGACAGCACCACAGCCCTGCCGGAATACCCGTTCACCAGGCCCATGGAGAAGGTATCTCCCGGTACGAGCTTGAGTATCCTGATGATGTGCTTCGACCGATGATCAGTGCGGGGAATCAGATATGTTTCATGGGAGATCTCCTGCAGCTGCTCAAACAATATGATATTCATCACTTGAGTTATACCATATATCTTGTGCCAAGTGTGAAAAACATGGTATGCAGGGATGTATGAAATCCTTGAAGGTATATCTGTCCGAATCCCATGACCCGCATCTCAACCTCGCCGCTGAACACCAGCTGTTCTCCCGCATGAACCCCGAAGACCCGATGCTTCTTATTTGGCGAAATGAACCGTCAGTGGTGATCGGAAGGTACCAGAATCCGTGGTATGAGTGCGACCTGAAGGCCATGAAGCATCAGGGAGTGCAGCTTGCCCGGCGCCAAAGCGGCGGAGGAGCTGTGTACCATGACCTGGGAAATACAAATTTTACCTTCTTCTCCAGCAGGAGAAGCTACAGCAAGGAGAAAAATACCCGTATTGTTATTGATGCCCTGAGCCGGTTCGGGATTGAGGCTGAGGCATCGGGAAGAAATGATATCGCCGTGGACGGGAGAAAGGTTTCAGGCAGCGCCTTCAAGCTGAGTTCAGACCGGGCGTACCACCACGGGACCCTGCTGATCAGTGCGGACATACCCTCGCTGCTCAGGTATCTGACCCCGGAGAACAAGAAGTTCACCGCCAAGGGAGTTCGGTCCGTTGCATCCCGGGTGGCCAATCTTTCCGAGTTTTCTCCCCTGATCACCCACCAAAGCGTATCAGAGGCCCTGATTGAGGCGTTCTCCTCGGCATACCGCAGCAGCTGCGAGGTGATCCGCCTTGATGCATATTCCCTGGAACATGACCAGGACCTGATGCCCTGCTTCCAAATGATGGGCGACTGGGAATGGCTCTACGGGAAGACCCCGGAATTCGTGCATCCCCTGGCCGGAAGCTTCTCCTGGGGAGAAGTCACCGGAGAGATTGCCTGCCTCAAGGGCAGGATCGCCGAAGCGGTTCTCCGTCCGCAACCCCCGGTCCCGGGCCTGCAGGAAGGGACAGCAGAGGTGCTCAGGGATGTGCAGTACGGCTCCGATGAAGTGATGGAGCGCAGGGAGCAGATTTCAGGGAAAGATCCCCATTACCGGTTAGTCCGGGATATACTTTCCTGGATTGCATCAGAGATCTGAAGAGAGCTCCTTCCTGGCAAAGATCG
>PWNW01000230.1 GCA_003557605.1 Spirochaetaceae bacterium | reverse complement strand
GCTTCCTTGGGAGAAGATGCCCATCGTGCACCAAGCTTAACAAGCGGTTCGGCCTTCGCAGCGGTCCTGTTGTACACCACCGCCTGATACCCCGCTTCAATGAGATGCCTGCACATCGACTGTCCCATGACTCCAGTACCTATCCAGGCGATGACAGGCTTTTTTACGTTCTTGTCCATCAGCTCGTTCCTCCTTGTCACCAGATAATCATAGCAGATACTCCTGATTTCATACAAGTGCATTCATAATTGACCAGGGAGTTGACAGAATATGAAAAAAATATTATATATGAACATATATACATGTATTAATGGAGTGAGTCATGGACGTACAGATACCTGTTGAAGAGGAGATCATTGACCTTGCGGAGTTCTTAAAGACATTCGGGGATCCTACCCGGCTGCGTATCCTGTTTCTTCTGAGAAACGGTGAGCTTGGGGTTCAGGCCATCGGTGATGCCCTCGGCCTGCACCAGACTACGGTCAGTCACCAGCTGAAGCTGCTCAGACATCTCAGGCTCCTGAGGTACCGCAAGGAGGGAAGGGGAGTTTTTTATGCGTTAAATGATTCCCATATTGAACAGATACTGGAGATCGGCATGCAGCATATACAGGAGCAGATATGATGCTGGATTTTATCTATTCCTCACTTACCGCTTCAGCGGATCTTTTCCTCGATATGTCGCCGTACCTGGTACTGGGCATGACCGCTGCAGGACTGCTCTCAGCGGTGCTGAAACCCTCACTGATTCTCAGGTTTGCAGGAGGCAACTCGCTGGGTGCGGTCCTCAGGACCGCACTGTTCGGAGTCCCCCTTCCGCTGTGCTCCTGCGGAGTGCTGCCCGCTGCGGTGTTCCTGAAGGACAACGGAGCCTCAAAGCCTGCTGTTCAGTCCTTTCTGATATCTACACCGCAGACAGGGTTCGACAGCCTCATTGCCGCCTACGGAATTCTCGGGCCGGTGATGGCAATATACCGGGCAGTTACTGCCTTTCTTCTGGGCGCTCTGGGCGGGGGCATCTCCCGGCTGGTGCACAGAGACCAGCCCGTAATCCCGGTGAAGCATTCCTCTGCGGAGTCCACCACACCTCGGTCAGACTTGAAGGAGGAACTGAGAAAGGGCCTGCGCTGCGGGTTTGTTGATTTCATCGACGACATAGCCGTACAGTTTCTCATCGGTCTCGGCGTCGCCGGGATAATAACCGCAGCCCTTCCTGAGAACCTGCTGGCTGGAACAGTGCTTTCTGGGGGAATTACCGGCATGCTGTTCATTACCCTGGCAAGCATTCCTCTGTACATGTGCTCCACATCAAGCATCCCCGTAGCAGCCGCCATGATGACCGCAGGGATATCTCCCGGAACGGCCTTTGTCATGCTCACTGCAGGTCCTGCCACCAATGCGGCATCAATAGCAGTGCTTGGCAGGAAACTGGGTACACAGGATACTGCGATATATATTTCAGTGCTTGTATTTGGAAGCATTCTCTTCGGATTGGTCCTGGATGCAATGATCAGTCTCTTCGGGTGGGAGCAGGGAGTACTGAACATCTCAGCAGGCGCACCTGCTGAACTGCTTCCTCCATGGGCGACAGTCCCGTCAGCAGCGCTGCTGGCCCTGCTGATGCTGTTCTCGCTGGGTAAGCGTCTGAAGCCGAGCCGCACAAAGACCTGTGAATGCTCAAAATAATACAGCCGGCAGAAGCCGGCTGTACAGATTCAGCATTTTTCGTGGCCCCGCCAGTTGTAGGGGTCCCTTCTGAGCACCACGTTGTGGGCCTTCAGCCTGATGCCGTTAATGTTAATAAATCCGCTGCAGTCAACGGGGTTGTATCCCCCCTCAACTTCCATGCTTGAGAGGTCCTGGTCATAGAGCGAAGTGGGGGAGGTCCTTCCCTCCATGATGATGTTGCCTTTATAGAGAGCGAGCTGTACGGTTCCGGAAATATGCTCCTGGCTTTTATTGAATGCGCACATGAGAAAATCCATCTCCGGGGAAAACCAGAGACCGTTGTAGATCAGTTCGGAGAACTTCGGGGTGAGCATGTCCCTCAGGTGCATCACCTCCTTGTCCATGGCAATGCCCTCAAGGTCCCGATGTGCAGCCCACAGGATAGTCCCTCCAGGAGTCTCGTAGATGCCCCGGGACTTCAGTCCTACATAGCGGTTTTCCACCATATCGACCCGTCCGACGGCATTAAGGGCTCCCATTTCATTGAGGTACATGAAGAGTTCCAGGGGTTTGCGGTATTCCGTATTGTCTTCGAGGTTCTTTACCCGCACCGGAATACCGTCCTTGAATTCAATTTCAAGATGAGTCTCCCGGTCCGGTGCATCACGGAATGAAGCAGTATGGGAATACACTTCCTCCGGGCACCTCAGGGAGGGATCTTCAAGAATTCCCGCCTCGTGGCTGATATGAAGCAGGTTTTCATCCTCACTGTAGGGTTTTTTTGTGGAAGCCTTCACTGGAATATTGTACTGCTGTGCATATGCTATGAGATCGCTTCTTCCTTTGAAGGTATTGAGAAACTCCGGGTCCTTCCAGGGTGCTATGATCTTCACATTGGGAAGGAGGGCAAAAAAGGCAAACTCAAAACGCACCTGGTCATTTCCCTTTCCGGTAGCTCCATGGGAAACATAGGTGGTTCCCTCCTTAATGGCGATGTCAATCTGGCGCTTGGCAATGATCGGCCGGGCAATGGATGTTCCAAGAAGATACCGTCCCTCATACAAGGCGTTGCCCTGCATTGCAGGAAAGATGTAGTCAGTCACAAATTCCTCACGAAGATCCTCAACATACACCTTGCTTGCTCCAGTGGCATAGGCTTTTTTCTCTATTTCACCGAAGTCTTCCTGCTGTCCCACATTCGCTACATAGGCAATGACATCGAATCCCTTGTTGTCCAGCCATTTCAGGATGACCGAAGTATCCAGCCCGCCGCTGTAGGCGAGCACAATTTTCTGTTTTTCCATACTGCTATTCCTCACTGAGTTCATAGTACAATGCTTTATTGCATAAAAATTAAATAAATTCAACCATTTATTGTATAATTATGCAGTATCGCCGTAAAAGAGCATGCATAAAGTTTTAAGAGCAGACCTGCGTGGGCTTATAGAAACGGAGTCATATATATTGGGAGATAGATAATACCGTCATCCTCCTTCACATCGCTTGTATGCAGCACATAGGAAATGTGCAGCTGCCGTGCATACTTTGTCCTGAACTTCTTCAATGAACTCAACGAGTAATATTTGCCGGATTTAACTTCGATTGGAGAAATATTGTGCCTGTTGCTGATCTTGCTCTTTGCAATTAAGAAGTCGATTTCCATACGGGACTCTGTATCATTACGAGATGAGTTGGAATAGAAATACAACTTATGACCGCCTGCTGCCAACATCTGTGCCGCCATATTTTCCATGATCATTCCCAGATTGGTTTCCAGCTTGTCAAAGAGGATCTTTTTGTAGATCTCCTCACTCACAATGCCGTTTTCGTCGAAAGCGTGACTGATTAGCAGCCCCGTATCCGCCATATAGCATTTTAACCTCAAGCGGTCCATGTTGAGTCTTAATCCAAGATCCGGCGCACTGGTGCTGTAACACATGTTTGCAATCATGGCATCACCCAACCAGAAAAGCGCATCTTCATAATCCCGCATGCGTGCTTCTTTTTTCAATGAAGACAGCTTGAATTTTCTATCATGGTTTTTTAGTTGTGAAGGAATAACCTCGAAGATTTGTTCAACCTTCTTTTTATAGCCTTTGGCGTGCTTCACAATGTCAGATCGGTAGAGTGCAAGAATATCCCGTTTCACCCGGTCAACTCTGGCAAAATCATGAGTATTTACGTATGCTTCAACTGCTTGGGGCATTCCTCCCACAATGAGATACTGCCTGAAATAGTCCATGGCTTTTCGATGAAGAGCTTGTCCCAACGGCTTAGTATCATGGAAACGCTTCCTGATGAGGTCCATCAGCATCTCATTTCCGAGAGCCCACAGGAACTCCTCAAAATCCAAAGGATACATACTGAGATGACGTTCTTCTGAAGGAATGACAATATCCTCCACGTGTTTCTTTATGCTCATGAGAGAGCCGGTTTCGATATAGTCATACCGGCCGTCAGCTGCAAGATATTTAATTGCCGCCCGTGCTCTTGGGAAGAGCTGCACCTCATCGAAGATGATCAGTGTTTCCCGTTCATACAGCTTTACATTATAATAATTGGAAAGGTACAGAAAAAATGTATCCAGGTCTTCCAGGTAGGTGATGAAGAGGTCCTTGACCTCTTTGCTGACACGATTGAAGTCGATCATGATATAGGTTTTATACTCAGCTTTCGCAAACTCCTCGACAATATAACTTTTCCCTACACGACGAGCCCCATCAATCAGCAATGCCGTTTGTCCGTCTTCTTCCCGTTTCCATTTCACCATATCTGCATATATTTTTCTTTTCATGGTATGATCCTTCCAAATTCACTATTTCAAGATATTCATCATCTATTATAATACACATATTCAAGAATTTGTAAGTGTCAATTATACACGTTTTCAAGATTTTTAGAGAAAGATGTCTGGAAACGATAAAAAAGCCGCCTGATTATTCAGGCGGCTGATCTGTACTGTGTATTGGATTACAGACGAATTCCTCCGGAAAGAATGATTCTTGGTTTGCCTGCTGCAGTGTGATCAGCAAAATCAGGCTGCTTATCATCAAGAACGTCCATCATGTAGGGTGCTGGAACAGCAAACCCGATGTTCATATCAAGGGCGAGCAGTTTTGCACCGGCACCGAAGAACACTTCTCCCATATCAGGATCGAAGGAAAAGTCTTTTCCCATCGGCTGCTGGTATCCTCCGCGTACATCAACTGTGAGGGCTTTCCCAAGGTGAATTCCCAGCTCGGAGCCGATATTCACTGAACGGTTATCCTCATCACCGATGTTGTTCACGTCTGCTGCGATAATCAGGTTGAGCAGGCTGAACTGCTGCGGGTTCAGACGGTTCTTGAAGGGAGTAAATGCCGCACCCACGCTTGCTGTCTTCAGGGCACGGGAAAACATATCGCCTATTCCGTCGGTGTCTTCACTTACAATTGTAATAAAGTCGTCAACGTAGATTCCTGCGGTAAGAACACCCAGGGAAAACATGGCGCCTGCTCCAATCTTGAAGTTGTCCTCTGCATTTCCGATTTCATCGAAATCGAATAAGCTGGATGCTAAATCCATTGGTGCAAAGGAGTCCGGATCAATGTTTTCGGAAACTGAAAAGGACTTATAGAGTCTCAGATTTCCTCCGACCGCAAAGGGCCCGAAGTTCAGACCGAATCCTCCCATTAAGCCGAGGTTGTTTACCATTTCCAAATCGATGGAATCATCAAGTTTTTCTGTTGCTTCTTTCAGCTGGATGTTTGAGATTGCTGCAACTCCCCAGTTTCTTGAAGCAAATCCGGCGCGGGGCATGAGGGTGAAATCATGTATTAAGTCAAAT
>PWNW01000006.1 GCA_003557605.1 Spirochaetaceae bacterium | reverse complement strand
GCTTCAGCCAGTTGGGAGATACGATGCAGTCAATATCGATGAAGGCGAGAATCTCCCCCCGTGCGGAGGCAGCACCCCTGTTGCGTGCTGCAGCGGGGCCTCGCTGTTCCAGCTCGTAGAGCACCGTGACCTGTTCATAGGACGAGGCGGTCTCTGCTGAACCGTCGCTGGAACCGTTGTCCACCATGATGATCTCATGGGAAGGAGAATCCTCGGCAAGGGCCAGCAGGGATTCCAAGCACCCCCGTAATGTCCGCATCCCGTTGAAGCAGGGAATAATGATCGAGACTTCCACCCCGGAATTCTTCATACGCCGACGCCTCCTGAGCTCCCCCCGGACAGGGAAGTCACAGTCAGTGTACCCCATGGCAGCTTATTCCCGCAAGGCAAACCTGATGATATTCCTGATTGGAAAACCTCAGGCCCTGCTGTACAATGGATCTATGAAGATTCTTATCATATCTAATCTCTATCCTCCCGCAGTCCTCGGGGGATATGAAATCCTCTGCGGTCAGGTGGTGCAGTTTCTGCAGCAGCGGGGTCATCAGGTCACGGTGGTCACCTCGGACCACGGGGACGCAGAAGCACAGCAGGGGGTATTACGGACCCTGAAACTCTTTGTTCCCTTCGGACAGCCGGCAGGGATGCATCGGATGAAGCGTCTCCGGGCAGCGCGGTACAACTACCGGGAGACTGCACGGGTTATCAGGGAGGCTGGTTTCGATGCGGTGTTCGTCTGGAGCCTGCTGCGGCTCACCCCGTCCCCCCTGAGGGCGGCCTCTGATGCCGGCGTGCCGGCGGTATGCACCTTCAATGATGAGAACATCTCCGGGTATCTGCCTTCCCCGTTTTCCCCTGCTCCGAAAAGCCTCCTTCGGTGGGCAGCCGACCGGCTCATGCCTCAGATCACCCTGCGGGGAATAGACTTTCCCTGCACCACCTGCATCAGCAGGCTGATCAAGGAGAACCTGGTGAACCGGGGACTTCCGATCGCCTCATCACGGGTTATCTACCAGGGCATCCCCCTTGAGCGGTTTCCGGTAAAAAGCAGTCCCGGAGTCATCGGCACTCCCGTAAAGCTTCTGTATGCCGGGCAGCTGCATCCCTACAAGGGAGTGCATACCATCCTTTCCGCCCTGGAACTGCTCAAACAGGATTCCCTCCTTCCGCCCTTCGAGCTGACTATAGCCGGTCAGGGGCCCCAGGAATACACCGACCGTCTCAGGGATCAGGCAGCAGCCGGGGACCTCCCTGCAAAGCTTGCAGGGTCGGCGGCACATCACCAGATGCCGGAGGTCTACCGTGCCCATGACATCTTCATTTTCCCCTCCATCTGGCAGGAGCCCTTCGGCCTTACCCATCTTGAAGCGATGGCCAGCGGAATACCGGTAGTCAGCACCGCCCATGGAGGGCAGGGAGAGTTCCTGATAGACGGGGAAAACTGCCTCACCTTCCCGGCGGAGGATGCCGAGGCCCTGGCAGGGCAGCTCAAGCGCCTGATGACCGACCCCGGTCTCTCTGTCTCCCTTGCTGCTGAAGGGCGCAGGACTGCGGAGCAGTCCTTCTCCTTCACCCGATATGCCGAAGAGCTGGAAGACCTGCTGGCGGAAGCTGCGGGCTACTCCGGAGAAATAGTGAACTGAGTTTCATTGATCAGATGGATGCGCCGCCTGCTTCTGCTGCTTGTCATGGCATAGATCATCTGCATGCCCCGGCCGCTGTGCATCAGCTGCTCGTTGAGGGCATCAAAGAACTGGTCAGGGGACTGTTCAGCTTCGGGAAGGTCCCAGGGTTTTCCCTGGTCACGGAACATCATGGAGAGCTCATCTCCAATCTGAATCTCCAAATATACAGGCGAATGGAAATTGGCGGCAAGTCCATGAAGAAACACATTGCTGATAAACTCCTGCATCACAACCTTCGCCTTCAGCACCACGGCATCGCTGACATCCTGCTGCATCAGGAATGATTCTGCTTCGCTGACCGCTGCATCCAGACGGTACAGGTCGGCTGCTACAGAACGAAATATGGGATATGTCCGGTCCTCAGGGGCCATCTGGAATGCCGCAAAGGAAAAGTCATCTTCAATCAGGTCGTATCCCCGTTTCTGGATGTTCAGGTAGCATTGAAACGGCAGGGTGGTGCAGTGGGGGTCACGGGAAAGGTCAGAAAGCACCTGGTGAAACTTCACCAGGCCGAGGCGTGAACCTGCAGCATTGGTGCAGTCATACACTCCGTCGGTATACAGACAGATGATGTCATCCTCGGAGATCTCCCGGCGAATCACCGACGAAGGTTTGTACTGATGACTGTCAATCCAGCCGAGGGGAATGTCACCTGCAGCATCAAGGATGCTGACTGTTCCGTCTCCGCTGATTACCGCAGCGGGGGGATGCCCGGCATGCAGGAAGCTCACGGTCATGGCATCAAGGTCCGCAAAGCAGTAGCAGATGGTCATGTAGTTTTCTTCGAAGAGATGCTGCGAAAGAAACCGGTTAAGCCGGGTCAGCACCCGGTCCGGATGTGCGCATTCATCGCTGTTTGCGGTGATCATGCTGATAATCGACTTCACGGCGGTCATGCCCAGGGCAGCCTGGATGCCGTGGCCGGAAATATCAGCGGCATATATAACATATCGGGTGTCGCTGAGTTTGAGGCAGTCATAGAGATCCCCTCCCACCTTCTCGCAGGGAACATACTGGGAGCTGAAGAGAAGCCGAGGATCAGCCACACACCAGGGAGGAAGAATAAAGCTCTGCACTGACTGCGCAGTATCCAGGTCGTCCATCAGATTTTTATAGAGCCTGCGGATCTCAGCCTCCGCAGTATCCCGTTCAATGGCTTCGGATATAGAGGTGGAAAACAGCTGCAGCAGGTCCTGTTCCAGGTCTGACCAGGTCCGTTCGCTTTGGCAGTCGTCAAAGCCCACAAATCCCCAGAACTTCTCCTTCACGAATATCGGCAGCACCAGAATGGACACAATCTGCTGTGCCTCAAGCAGTTCCTTCGTTACGCTCTCCTCCAGATCACGAATCAGGGTCCTGAAGGGCTTCTTCTTCTGCAGAGGAGTGAGGAAGAGGTCCACCAGTTCCGCAGGAACATCCTGGAGGTCCGGATTATCTATCTGGGGCTCCACGTTCTCCTTGCTCCATTCCCCCCGCTGGCTGACGGTCACCGGAGTTCCCTCAGCATCCAGGGTGTTGGAAAAGTAATAGACCCGGTCAACGTCCATAGCCTCACCGAGGAGCTTCAGGGCAGTGGGGACTGACTCAGTAAAGCGCTTGGATTTCAGAAGATGCTGGGTGGACACGGTGATGGCATGCAGCAGCTTGTCCCGGGCAATCAGGTTCTTCTCAAGCTTCACCCGCTCTGAAATATCGATTGCAATTCCCCTGAATCCCGCAACCTCATCCGAGACATATATCGGTGAGAGGTGGAGGTTGACCTTGAACAGCTCTCCCCTGCTGTTGCGCATCTCAATGTCCCTGCTTGCCGTCGGCTCCCCAAGCTCCAGGCAGTCAAGAAGCCGCTTGAGTTTCCGGTGCTCATGATCCGGAAAAAAATCAAAGAGGGACCGGGGCTCGAATTTGTGAGAATCAATCTGCTTGAAGATTTCCTGGGTCCTGCGGTTAAAAAAGGTAATGCGGTAGTCGCTGGCGCATTCCAGTATGATGCCGGGAAGCATGTCCGCCATTTCCATGAACCGCTGGCTGTTCTCCTGCTGCAGGGCATTCTGCTGGCAGAAGAGGCAGGCTGTACCAAATTTTTGGTTCACCGGTCCCAGCTGGCGCAGCAGGTCCGAGTCCAGCTGCTCCCGGGCATACAGCACCAGCAGACCTGCATCAGCAAGGGGAAGGATATAATACCTCCCCTGCGGTGCTTCCCGAATTATGACATCCTCATATTCCAGATGAGCTGAAGAGAGCTCATCCAGCAGGTCTCTGAAAGGCCTGTGCCGTTCCAGCTGCCGGGGAATGCTTCGTGCACAAAAGAGCGTACCGGCTTCTCCCGTTTCACTGTGCTTCAGCAGGACCGCACCCATGGTGCATGAAAGCTCCCGCATATAGGCAGTCAGGCTCCTGCCGAGCATGGGGTTCAGTTCAAGGGAATCCCCGATGGACATCAGCAGTCTGCAGCAGATTGTATCCCTCTGGACGCTGTTCATGGCACCTGCTCCTTAGTCGATAAACCCCGGCATCACCTTTGTCAGGATGATTCCCTCTATCGGTCTGCCCGATGACGCAAGCCGCTTTACCGCCTGGTTCACTGCATCGGGACGCACGCCCCTGCATGCAGTCACAAGATAGACTGCATCGCAGTACTGGCTGAGAATTTCTGAGTCCACACTCTCCTTGACGGGAGATCCTTCAATGATGATCAAGGAATAGCTGCTCTTTACATGCTCCATCAGCTCCCGCAAGCGGGCGGACTGGAGCAGGTCGGGTATCACCGCCACCTGGTACACCCCGATCATATCGACTCCGGGCAGCACCGTACGTGAAATTATTTCCTGAGGCTCATCGGCCCGATAGGACAGGTATTCTCCCAGGCCGGTTTCACTCTGCTGCGCATCTTCGGGGATCCGGTATGAATTAAGCAGCGATGAAGCGGCGGGGCGCCTTACCTGTCCGTTGATAATCAAAACATGCTCGTCCTGGCGGCCGTATACAGCAGCCAGGTTGACCGCAGCGGTGCTTTTCCCCTCCCCTGGTTCGGTGCTGGTGAGCAGCAGCACCGCGCCTTCAGCGGGAGTGCGGAGCCGTATCTGCCGGGCAAGGATGCGGTAACGTTCAATGTGGGATGATTCACGGTCGGCCCCGGGAAGCATCAGGGATTCGGTTTTCTCCCACGGGAGGGCACCTGTCACAGGAAGCTGAAGTTTCTGCTTGGCGTCGGCTTCGGACTTCAGCCTGGTGTCCAGGACAATGGTCATCAGAAGTACGCTGAACCCGAGGATGAAGACAAACACTGAGCCTGCAGCGGCTATCATCCGCCTGTTTGAAGCCATCGGGTACAGGGGCATCGGGGCATCGGAAATGACATAGAAATCAGAATACTCCTTATCGGAGATCGCTTCATAGTGGCTGACAACCTTTGACAGCCCCCGGACCTCTGCTTCCAGGGATGCGGTCCGTCCGGCGAGAACGATATAGGTCTGCCTCATTTCCGGCATATTTCCGTGGCGGCCTTTCATCTTCTCATACTGCCTCAGGTCCACCTCATAGGATGCCTCGGCTTCAATCAGGTCCATCCGAGCCTCAATCAGCTTGATGCGGACCATCTTCACGTAATCGGAAACCGCAGTGCTTTCCCCCTGGTCAAGAAAGGGCATGGTGCTGAGCGCTTCGATCTGGCTGACAATATCCTGTATCTCCTCCTCATAGGCGCTCTGGGCTATGAACAGCTCATATTCATAGCGGACCTGCTCATACTCGCTCCGGGAAATCAGGCCGCGGACATACTCATTCTCCGCAATCCTCAGCTGGGTCTCAAGGCGCTCCTGGAGCACCGGATCGGTGCTCCTTCTCCTGATATCCTCAATTCTCCGT
>PWNW01000103.1 GCA_003557605.1 Spirochaetaceae bacterium | reverse complement strand
CTGCCGTACCCGAAATTATAGAACTGGAATGCATTCGAATACATGTATGTAGCAAGCACCTCCGCCGCCCTTGCCTGGGTGTTTGTCATCACATAGATAATGTCAAAAGCACGCAGGGAATCGATCACACTGATTGTCATGGCAACTATCGTTGCAGGGGCGAGCATGGGAATGATGATTTTGGTGAACCGCTGCATCCAGCTTGCCCCGTCTACGCTTGCAGCTTCCACATATTCTGTCGGAACATTTTTTAGACCTGCCAAATAGAGGATCATCACATAGGGAGTCTGTCTCCACACTCCGACGAAAATAAGCGCAAAGGTCATGACGTTTCTGTCGCCGAGCCACTGCCGCTTCAAAGCATCAAGACCTGCTGCACCAAGAAAGGTATTGACCACTCCAAAATCGGGATGATACATCCATGCCCAGATAGTCCCAATTACCGCAAAGGACAACGTCATTGGAAGATAGAATAATGTCTTATACATCCGATTGCCCGGCAGGGAGTTATTAAAGAGCATCGCAATGAACAGTCCGACAGGGACCGGAAAGAGTACAAAGGCAATCAGCCACAGCAAATTGTTCTTCAGCGCCATGATAAATGTAGAGGAGCCGAACAGCCGCTGGTAGTTTGCTGTCCCGATATATCGTGCTCCGTAGAGGATTGAATCCCTATGGGTAAGACTGTAGAGAAAACTCTGCACAACAGGAAAGACAACCCACAGCAGGTACATAGTCAGCGGCAGTGCCAGAAACGCCCAGGGTATCCACCATTCTTTTTTCCGTGTCTTCATCATTGACGTTGCTCTCTTCGTATCATAGGAGACAGCACGCTGCAGTCTCCATCAGAAGACTGCAGCTGCTGATAAATTAGCACCTGTACTTTAGAAATCTTCCTCGGCGTAGATTCTTTCACGTTCCCGGTCCAGTTCTGCCAGAAGCGCTTCCATGCGGTGGGGTTCCATGAGGATGTCAACGATGGTGTTCATTCCCCGCTGTGCCATCTCCTCAGGTGCATCTCTGTCATAAAACTGCATGGCAAATGTTGCACCTTCTACCATATCAAGGCCTTTTTGGGCCTGCGGGTTAGGCACCGGCACATTCACATTGGCTGCAAGCCGACCAAGGGGTTCGCAGAAAGCCTGCTGCGCCTCAGCTGCAGCAAGGAAGGCCATGAATTTCTTTGCAGCTTCTTTGTTCTGTGCATTCTTCGGCATAATAAATCCGTCAGTTGGAGTATCCACTGAGTATTCAGTCACATCACCGACGATGGGAAACTGGAAGAAGTCAATATGCTCCTTCATATCTTCAGGGGCAACATCATGGAGAAACTGTCCCATTAAATACATACCTGCCTGTCCGTTGAACAGCTGGGTTGCTGCTTCCTGCCAGCTGTAGGCTGTTGCATTCGGCATAAAGTATCCCCGTTCAGCCAGATCAGCAAGGTAGGAGAAACTTTCCTTCACCTTCGGGTCAGTATAGGGAACTTCCCCGCTGACCAGTCTCTGGTGGAATTCTCCCCCGTTGACGGCAGAGTTCATATAGTCAAACCATCCGCCGGCAGTCCAGGTATCCCGAGCACCTATCGCTATTGGAGCAACCCCTCCGTCCTTCAGCACCTGGCAGACATTCAGAAATTCATCCCATGTGGTCGGCGGCTCCAGTCCATGCTCATCAAATACCTGCTTGTTGTAGTACATAGCCCACCAATACCAGCTTTGGGGAACGAAATAAACCTCTCCGTCATAGGAGCTTGCCCCTCTGAATGCAGCAGGGAATTCCGCCTCAAAGTCACCACCGGGGAATACATCACCTACCGGTTCAAGCAGTCCCCGCTTTGCAAAAGCCTGCATGCGGTAGCCTGAAAACCATGTCATCACATCCGGGGCATTCCTTGATGTGAGCAGTGAACCAATGATAGTTTTGAACTGCTCATGGGCTATGGTATCAACGATGACAGAGATGTCCGGATTCTGCCGTTCAAATTCGGCAACCAGCTCTTCAAAAACTGCCTTGGGAGCCTCATCCGACATGTAGGAACTGATCCTCAGTTCGCTTTTCCTTGCTTCTGCTGCACCGGCACTGAATACCATTGCCGTACTGAGAAGCAGTAATGCAATGCAGATCATGCATATACTCTTTTTCATACCTCAAACCTCCTGTTTCCATGGCCTCATACCAGCCATTCTTGTAGCTCATTCTATGGCACTTTATGGACCCAGGCAATGAGATAATTTTCCTGAGTCTTTAGTAATTTGAAAGAGCATAAGGAAAAAACAGAGCCGTATCATTGAGCTTACAGCAGAAAAGGGTGGACAACCGCAAAATATGTATCATAATATTCAATATGATCTAAGTATTTGAAAGAGTTTTTTTTGGAGTTAAATCTTTGGGATCCTTTATTTATCCTGTTGTAACCGAGACGGTTAAGAAACTGCCCTATTATCTGATTGGAGTCGGCTGCGACTGGGAACAGGAACAGATTGACAGGCCCTTCGGATATCCTACACATCAATGGATTCACTGCATCAAGGGATCCGGCAGCATACTAGTTGACGGAACTGCAGGAACCATTGCACCTGGCCAGGGTCTGCTTCTGGCCCCGGGAGTACCCCATTCATACAGCGCCCAGGAAAGTCCCTGGGTAGTCCATTGGATTACCTTCAGCGGGCCTCAGGCGGCAAATCTTCTCCAGTGCATTGGATTAACCGAATCAAAAATCTACTGGTGCATCGACGGCGGAGCAGTATCAAGCGACATACGGGAATCCTATACCGTTCTTGCCCAGGATGAAAGTCCGGAGGCTGGATTTAAATGCTCCGCCATAGTGTACCGTATGCTGATGCATCTGCATTCCTTTGCACATGGGTCGGCTGATGAGACTTCCTCTGCTCGCCACAGCAGACTGAGACCTGTATTTGATTATATCAGCATGAATTACCAGAACCCTCTTACCATCCAGGAATTAGCGGACACCATACAGGTAACCCCGCAGTATCTCTGCATGCTCTTCAAGGACCTTGTACACTGCAGGCCCTTTGCCTATATTACACAGTTCCGCATAAATAAAAGCAAGGAGCTTTTAATCATGTACCCTGACATGAAAATTTCTGATATCGCTAAGGCTGTGGGATATGATAATGAAAGCTATTTCGGCACGATATTTCGTAAAACTGAAGGCACCAGCCCCAGTTCCTATCGGAATCTGCATGGTGCAGAATAATCCTATTCAGGAACGGGGCAGACAGCCAATGAATAGTAGTTCTGCTTTTCAGCATCCCTCCATCGGGCAATAATTCTTGCTCCCCGTATGAAGACCTCACTTTTCTGTTCAGTCACCGCAGCATATCCGAATCCGCCGGTCTGCAGATCGATTGTCCCTTCATAGGTCCTGTTAAGCAGAGTATTTGACAGTTCTGCAAATGCCTGCTGATCAGCCTCACGAAAGGAAAAATCCTCAAGGGTCCTGCGCTGAACAGTTCCAACAGCAAACAAAAAACCTGCCTGCTCCGGCGGTTTTCTGATCCAGTCAGGGGTCCTCACACGTGGGGTCTGGATTGAAGGAGGAGCAGCATCCCACCGGGAAACCATATAGGTCCCGTCAGCATTCTGCAGGGTCCTTACCACTGTCATCTGATCAAGGAACTGAGAAGGATCTCCGAAATCCACATCGACCCTTCCTGCATAATCAATTCTGCTTCCAGTATCAAAGAGAATAAGAGATGATTTAACCAGTATTCCCTGCATCATGGCAACCTGTTCTGCGGCCTGGTAGAGAGCAAGAAACTCCTCGGAAGAACGGTCTGCTTTCCTTGAAACTGTGGAAAACAGGAGCACTTCATTTCTGGACTGCTGAACGGTATTTGCAAATTCAATGATTTCATCAGTACTTCCCGCAGCTGAACAGCTTGCCGCAGCATACAGCTGCAGAGGTGCACATGCTAGAAAAACTGCTGCGAGGAAAAACATGGGGCTGTATAATACAGCCCCCCTTCGAGATCTTACTCCCATCATCAGTCACGGCTTACAGGATTCGAGCGAGGCGGAGATGTATCAAGGATGGTATCCATGTATTCGAAAGCCTGCTTTGCCTTCCATTCAGAGAAAGCCGCAGCCTCACTTCTTGAGAACTGGTCCGCCGTATCTTCAACTGCCTGTGCAACGAGGTTCCTCATGGAATTAGTGTCATATTTTCCCATGACCCATACCCCACCGTCATTCATTACATGACGATTTACAATAACCGCACCGCTGACAGCCTGGTCAGTAACCTGCCTGGTTGCAACCTCTACAAATTCAAGCAGCTGAGTCTCAGAACCAACACCTGACTCCTGGGCATAGCTTGATACAACTTCCTGGATAGTCACTCGGATCTGATTGGCAATGTCTGCGCGGGCTCTTGTTTCAGCCAGCTTAATAGACAACGGAAGAGTGGACTGTTTAGCATACCCTACTCCATAGTACCCATCAGATACGAGGGGAGGATTCAGCACCCAGTCAGGTATTGATTCACCGGGGTCAGCACTGGCACAGGAACCCAGCAGAAGGACCACTACAGCAAACCCAAGAAACATCAACAATTTTTTCATAGCATTCTCCTTATTATTTTTGTAATATATAAACAATTATATATCATAAGCTTATCATAAATTCCCTGTGGAGGGAAAAAACTTTTTCACTTTGCACTATTTGCCCAGCACCATCTGATCCATAAATGTGCGCAAAGCACTCATAAAGCTGTTCTCAACAATCCCTCTCACATCCTGGTACGCAAAGGTTGCTGCCGCATCTTCGGTGACTCCTGAAGCTCGTCCCTGCTCATCAAAGGTGACAATAATGCTCCCGTCCGGTCTTGATGCCTGAAGTCCCAGCACCCATCGCACCGACTTGAATTGAGGATTCAGTTCAACAGGAAAGAGGGAAAATGTTCCGGTTATGTTCATTACCGTGCTTTCCTGTGTTATTGAGTACCCTTCAGCACTGAGAGCCTGGGATACCACATTCTGTATCCGGTCCTGATGGTCTCCGGATACGGAAACAGAAACCCTCATTTTCTCGGCTTCTTCAGAACGCTGCTGCATCAGACTATTGTAGTCATATCCCAGTGAAACTGTTCTGCTCATATTCGGTGAAATGATCCTCAGCTGATCAACCAGGGACTGATTTCCCGCAGCAACCGCTGCAGCTGCGCTGATATACGCATACCTCCTGAGGGGGTCCGAAGAAGCTGCTGCTTCCCGCATAAACGACTGCACCTGGCTGCTGTTTCGCTGAATCATATCCATGTACATCATGCCTGTGGGTACACGTTCCAGATACGCTATGGTATGCACCATGCCCCTGTTATCGACCGCTGCCTCGCTGAACTGTACATTCAATAGTCTTTGTACCGACTGAATGCTGGTAGTCTGGGCAAGCTCCATCTCCTGGTCACTAAAGGTTCCCTGAGAACTGACAATTTCTCTGTACCGCTCCTGGGCACGCACATCTACTTGGATATTTGCCTCAAAAATTTGCGCCAGTCCCGCCATTGCCTGCTGCTCCGCATCTCTTCGG
>PWNW01000022.1 GCA_003557605.1 Spirochaetaceae bacterium | reverse complement strand
CCGCATGGCAATGCCTCCGGCAAGGGCGGTCTTCCCAACACCGGGGTCGCCGACAAGTATCGGATTGTTTTTCGTACGTTTGCAGAGCACCCGGAGGGTCCTCTCAATAATCTCCCTGCGGCCGATGAGGGGATCAAGATGGTCCTTCCTGGCGGCTTCAGTAAGGTTCCGGGTGAACCGCTGAAGCGCCTCCTGTCCCTTACGGCTCTTTTTTTCCGAGGGGGCAGGCTCACTGGTCTTCTGTTCCTTCCCGCCGCTCTCCTCCTCGGCATCATCATCATCAATCATCGTGTATTCATCTTCATCATAGGGATGCATATGACTGGGAATTCCATGGCTGATCACCTCAAGAAGCCGGTACTTTGTCATTCCCTGGTTTGAAAGGAAATAGCGGCTGAAGGTTTCATACTCATCATATATGGAAACCAGCAGATCAGTAAGTTCCAGATATTCCTTCTGGGCAGCCTCGGTATGCACAACAGCCCGCTCCACCACCCCGTGGAACCCGACAGTCTGCTCCGGCTCATGGTTTTTATCCATCACCGGAACATAATCGGTAAAATATTTCTCAATCTGCTTCCTAAGCTCTGTTACGGATACTCGGCATTCCGTGAGGACAAACTGTATGCTCTCATATGTTGAAAGAGCATACAGCAGATGCTCCGGAGTTATATATTCATGATGCCGCTCTCGAGCGGTCAGATATGCAGTTCCAAGCACTTCCTGTACTGCATCGGATACCTTCATCTCTCTTTCTCTCCATACTGTATTATATCACAAGACATCACTTTCAACTATCATAAGTGATCCGTTAACGGGCAGCCAGTCTGTTTCTCTGATACTAAAACACCGATGGCCCTGTAAAGGTTATACCTTCTCCAGAATGCATTTCAGCGGAAAGTTTTCTCGAAAGGCCAGGTGCATTACCCGTTCCGCCTTGGTCCTGGCAATATCCCGGGTATAGGTTCCGGCTATTCCCCTGCCCTTGCGGTGCACCTCCATCATAATATCTGTTGCTTCCTGTCTGCTGCGATGAAACACCTTTTCAATAATCTTCAGTACAAACTCCATGGTGGTATAATCATCATTGAGAAGCACCACATGGTACATCGAAGGATGCTCAACCGATGCCTCCTGTTTTGTATCCTGTTCAGGGAAACCGCTCTGTTTTTCGCTCATAGACAGTCCCTCATCTATCGTCCGTACATATGCAGGAATTCATGAAGCATATGTTCAGCCTGTTCTTTACATTTCCCGCACACAGTCCCGAGACCTGTCTCGCTTTGGAGCTGCTCCAAGGTGGAAACTTTACTGTCCTTCACCAGCTGCTCAATCTGCTGGTCTGTAACTCCCTTGCATTCACACACAATCCTGGCCACATGCTTCTTATAGGGATTATCCATCCCCTTCCTCTCAAGATAATCATCAATTGCCGCACGAAGCGCCTTATCACCAAGCACCGAGCAGTGGAACTTATGCTCCGGCAAGCCTCCCAGTTTTTCGGTAATGTCCTGGGGAGTGAGCATATATGCCTCTTCCAAAGCCATGCCCTTCACCATCTCGCTCATCATCGAGGTGCTCGCAATGGCGCTTGCGCACCCGTAGGTCTTCCATTTGATATCGGCAATTTTATCATTCTCTACCTGTATGACCACCATCATCTGATCACCGCATGCCATGCTGCCTACCATCCCCTTGCCGTCATCGGGGTAATCGGGGTCCTCAAGGATATTCCTGGGATTGACAAAATGTTCCTTCACCTTCTCGGTGTACACCCAGTTGAACATAAATCCTTTATCACTGCTCATAACGTCGACATCCTCCGAAGCCGCTCAATGATCGGCGGCAGCACGTCAAGCACATAATCCACCTCTTCAGCGGTGGTAAACCTGCCCAGACTGAAGCGGATTGACCCGTGGGACAGTTCAGCCCCGATCCCGGTCTCCATCAGCACATAAGAGGGCTCAAGCGAACCGGTTGCACAAGCCGATCCCGTTGATACCTGCACCCCCTCCATATCAAGGTAGAGGAGTATGCTCTCCCCCTCAGCCCCAAGAAACGAAATATTTGCCGTGCCCGGAACCCGGTGCTCAGGATGTCCGTTCACCCGAATATCGGAGATGCGTTCCCGGATCCCCTCTTCCAGGGCATCACGCAGTCCGCCAATTCTCTTAATCTCCTCATCAAGATGCTTCAGTGCAATTTCTGCAGCTGCTCCCATGGAAATAATTCCCGTGGTGTTATAGGTCCCTGCCCGTCTGCCTGACTCCTGATGTCCCCCCAGCAGAAAGGGTGAAAAAGGGGCCCCGGAGCGTATATAGAGCGCTCCGATGCCCTTGGGAGCATAGAGCTTATGTCCGGACAGGCTCATGTAGTCTACCTTGGTCTTCCGGACATCAATCTCAATCTTTCCGGCAGCCTGAACAGCATCGGTATGCATCAGGGCACCGTGGTCATGGGCAAGTGAGGTAAGGGATTCAATATCCTGGATTGTCCCAATTTCGTTGTTCGCCGTCATGATCGAAACCAGCGCAGTTGAGTCATCAAGGGCTTGTGCATATGCCTCCATATCTACAAGTCCTTCTTTGTCAACCGGGACTCGGACTACATCAATTCCCCTCCGCTTCAGCATGCTGTCAAGCTCATGGATGCTGGGATGTTCAATCACTGAGGAGATAAATTTCCTGCGCCTGCTTTTCTGCAGCTCTTCACTGAATAAAAGGTTTATTACCGCATTGTTGGATTCAGACCCGCATCCGGTGAAGATCATCTCATGGGGTCTGGCATGGACCAGGCTTGCGGTGAGAAACCGTGCCTTCTCTATCCGGTCATGGGCTTCCCTTCCCATGGTATGCATGCTCGAGGGATTCCCGTAGAACTCAAGGCTTTCCATCGTCGTCTTAGCTACTTCGGGATCCACCGGAGTAGTGGCATTGTTATCCATATATACTAGTTTTTTAGCCATGTATCTCCTCTTGGATAATTCAAAGGTAACGATTGAACCATGGTTCGTCAAGGTTGAAGCAGAAGCTCATTTTCCGCTGAAGATGATCTGCTTCTTCCGGGCAAACCTGATATGATGCCTTCGTGCCCACTGCACATACCCGCACTGGTCATGAAGATAGGAGGCAAACATTGCTTTGGCCAGGGTCATTTTTCTGCAGTCGCTGTTGTCGGTAAAACGGGTCTCATAGATTCGGCAAGTGCATGCAGATACATCATAATCGCGGCAGGGAGCGTCCATCTGAACATATACTTGGTCCCCGTCTATGATTTTCATACAGCAGCAGACCCCGCAGTGCCTGCAGAGTCCCTCCCAGTATCTCCCGGCACGTCCAATCATCTGGAGCCTCTCTTTGCGTACAGCTCCATGACCCGTTCCATGGTTTCCCCATGCACCATCGGCTGAACGGCAAGGGCGGTGACTGAAGCCTTTCCGGCACGCAGCGCATCCGCATCAGTAAACGCTTCAATATGAGTCAGCTTCTCCTCACGAAATTCAGAAAGGAAAAAAAAGACTTCATCAGCACTTCGGTAATAGGGGTGCACCTGATTCCCCCCCGCCTTGATGCATGGGACTGCAGCCGCTATTCCTTCTTCGGGGTCATAGCCGTCGGGAACGTTGATGTTCAGCACCATGTGCATATGTGAAATGTCCAGAAGCGCCGGCAGTTCCCGCAGCAGCAGCTTTGCTGCTTCCACGTATGAGGGATTCAGGGCTCCTGCAGAAACAGCTATCCCGGGAATTCCATGCAGCACCGCCTGCCTTGCAGCACTGACTGTACCGGAATAGATAATGTCAGTACCAATATTCTCTCCCCGGTTAATTCCCGAGACTACCAGGTCAAACTGGACAGGAACTGCTCCGTGGAGTGCATAGAGAACACAGTCTGCCGGTGTGCCGCTGCATGAGTAGGTTCGATCACCAATTCTGTGAAACTTCACCGGTTCCCTGAAGGTAATCCCATGGGATACCGCACTGCGCTCCCGATCAGGGGCAGCGATCCATACATCATGCTCCCGGCCGAGAACATCCGCCAGGACAGAGATCCCCTCGCTGGTGATACCGTCGTCATTTGTTACAAGAATGTTCATAGGCTGTCTTTAATGTTACGTCCCAGTACCTGAGGAAGGATAAAACTCAAAGCACTCCGGATGAAACCCGAAAATATGTTCATAGTCTCCAAGACGTTCTTTATAGTGCACAAGGGAATTCTCTTCAAGCATGGTGATGGTGCATCCCCCGAACCCTTCACCAATCATCTTTGATCCGCAGCAGCCGGGGAGTTCTACAGCCCGCTTGGTAAGCCAGTCTATTTCCGGGCAGGACACTTCAAACTTGTCCCGAAGGCTTTCCTGGGACCGGTTCATGGTCCTTCCGAAGGCATGGTAGTCCTGCTGCTCAAGGGCCCGCACAGATTCAAGAACCCGCTTGCTCTCCTCCAGCACATGAAGGCAGAACCGTTTCCGTTCCTCGGGAAGCGAGGAGGTAAGGGTCTTAATATCTTGATCAGAAAGCTCCCTGAACATGCCCTGCTGCTGGTCCTTCAGGGTTTCAAACCCCCCGAGGGTTTCCTCTTCCCGGTATACAATGTCCTCCCTGATGGGAAAGGGAGGAATATTACTGTTTGTGATATACAACGATGCATTCCCTGGACGGAAGAAAACATGTGAATATGCCAGAGTATGGAGATCAAAAAGCATCAAATTCCCAGCTTTTGCATAGAGCATGCTCATGATATCAACAAGCCGTGCCTTGGACTGAAGAAAGGAGGTCTCTGCAAAATAGATAGCTTGAATGAGCTGATTGTCTGCAATCTCAAGGCCCAGCAGCTTCTTCACCGCAAGAGCGGTGGCAACGCAGAGTGCAGTTGATGACTTCAGCCCCACCTTCTGGGGAATATTTCCCGACACAGTGATATTGAGGCCCTTGAACTCATAGTTTCGCCGGTATATCTCATAGAGCACGCCTTTCATGTAGTTTGCCCACCGGTCCTCCCTTCGGTACTTCAGGTTGGGAATAGTTGTACGTTTCCGTTCACCGGTATCTGCTGCAAAAAACCTCAGTGAGTTGTCTTTCCTGCGGGAAATAGATATTGATACATGTCTGTCAAGGGCACCGGTCAGGACATAGCCGTCGCATAGGTCCGCATACTCACCCATCAGGGTAATAATCCCCGGAGCCGATACGACAACTTCAGGAGGTTCATGATATTCATCTGTATGGAGATCTGCCATATCCGCCATTTATCTTATACCTCGTTCCATTTTATGGTATAAGAACGTAATATGCAACACAAAAAGAGAAGCCGCGCTGAGGCGGCTTCCCTTCAGCATGTCCATGCCGAATCGGGGAATGCTTTCCACGGTGAGCTGGAACAGGACTATTCCTTGATTCCGTATTTTTTCTTGAAACGCTCAACCCTTCCTGCGGTATCAACAAGCTTCTGCTTGCCGGTAAAAAAGGGATGGCAGCTTGAACATATTTCAGTTTCAATATCCTTAGCCGTCGAACGGGTTTCTACAACATTCC
>PWNW01000381.1 GCA_003557605.1 Spirochaetaceae bacterium | reverse complement strand
TGCAGCGGCAATTGAGAAAAGCGAAAAGTCCTACGAAGATGTGCTGTCTTTCGTTAAAAATGGGAAACGCTAAACATCCGTCGTTCTTTTTGAGTAATAAAATTTCTGGAAGTTAAGATTAAACCATGAGTTTTGGTTGAAACTGTAGATGGTAAGGCATTCTGCAGGACCTCTGATGGAAGAGTATTAATCTGGTACCGCTTACCTTCGTGGGTGTAGAAGAAATAATACGTCCTTCGGTCGGGCCGTTTGAAGGGAGTTGGATACATTATGCACCTCCTTGTGCTGCCCAGTGCTACCCAATTGCTGCCCAGAACCCAAAAAAAACAGGTTGCCGGGAAATCCAGTAACCTGCAAACCATTATAATGTATACCTTTAAGAAGCTCCCCCGGACGGACTCGAACCGCCGACCTAGTGGTTAACAGCCACCCGCTCTACCGACTGAGCTACAGGGGAATGAATGAAACCAAGGACACTTTACAAAAAACCCTTCAGTGTGTCAAGCAGAATTACAGATCCTTATAGACATTCCATGTTGAAGCGATGATGGTGTCCAGATCGCTGAATGCTGCCTGCCATCCAAGTACCTGTTTCGCATATCCCGAAGAGGCGATCAGTTTTGCAGGATCTCCATTTCTTCTTGGGGCTATGCGTGCGGGAATCTCTTTTCTGCTGACCTCCCGGGCTTTGTTCAGTATTTCCAGTACGCTCAGCCCTGATTCGCTTCCGAGATTGACCGTAAGGCTTTTATCTTCCTTCGCAAGATATTGCGCTGCCTTCACATGGGCATCGGCTAGATCGGTCACATGGATGTAGTCTCGAACTCCCGTGCCGTCTGGGGTAGGGTAGTCATCGCCGAACACTGACAGCTCACTCCGTTTTCCAGCTGCAGCCTCCATTACCACCGGTATCAGGTTGGCTGGATTACGCTCCAGTCCTCTCATCCTTCCCTGAACATCGTATCCGGCGGCATTAAAGTACCGAAGTGAAGCGTATCTGATGCCCTTGAGCATATCATACCATTTGAGGTGGCCCTCAATAGAGAGCTTCGTGTAGCCGTAGTAGTTCTCCGGCATGGTGGGATGGTTTTCATCGATGGGAAGATACTGGGGTTCACCATACACCGCAGCAGAGGATGAAAGAATAAAATTGCGTATGCAGTGCTTGGAACAGCCGGTGAGAATATTTATAGATCCGTTTATGTTGTTGATTGAATATTTTTCCGGGGATTCCATTGATTCTCCTGCAGCTTTGAAGGCCGCAAGGTGCACCACCGTATCCCATCCCATAGAAAGCACCTCATGGAGGGATTTTTCATTCAGTATGTCACCTTCGAAGGCCTCGCAGCCTTCAGGGATGTTGTCCGGTGACCCTGTGGAGAAGTTGTCAAAAATACCTACCCGGGTGCCGGGAAGGTCAAGAAATGCGAGGGCTGTGTGGGCTCCGATATAGCCTGCGCCGCCGATGAGAAGTACCTGCATAAAATCGGCTCCTTTTACTGATATGTTTTCAGCAGAGACTTGATTTCTTGAAGTTTTTCATCAAGAAGCTCCTGTGTGCGCCCCTCAACCACCAGTCTCAGGTAGGGTTCGGTATTAGAGGGCCGCACGTTGAACCACCAGTCAGGGAATTCTACCCGGTATCCGTCAAAGTCCATAACCTTCTGTGGATTTTCCTTGGAGGAAAAATGATCCTTGAGAGTATCCATGGCCTTCTGCTTTTCCTGTATCTTGAAGTTGATCTCCCCTGAGGTATGGTACTTCACTATTTCCTGAATTAAGGAGGAAAATGTCCTGCCTTCAGCTTTCAGCTGAGCTGCGGTGTTGAGCACTACCAGGCAGGAAAGCATCCCTGAGTCGCAGTTGAAGAAGTCCCGAAAATAGTAATGCCCGGCAAGTTCTCCTCCGAAGAGGGCGTTAATCTCGGCCATCTTTTTCTTGGCGAAGGAGTGTCCCACCTTCCAGGTATGGACCTCCGCACCAAGCGACTCAAGATATTCAGTTACCGACCGTGACGTCCTAATATCCTGAAGCACCACCGCAGGAGCGTCTTGTAGGAAGTACCTGCCCATTACTGCAGTAATCAGATCCGGCTGGATGAAGGTGCCTTTCTCATCAAGGAACATGACCCGGTCTCCGTCTCCGTCAAAGATGATTCCCAGGTCGCTTCCGTTTTTTCTGGTCTCCTCAATAAGTGCCGCCAGATTCTCCTCCTCAAGGGGATTTGGCTCATGGTTCGGGAAGGTTCCGTCAAGCTCCTCAAAGAGATATTTGGGGGTGTCGCCCAGGAGCTTTCTTGCAAAGAGACATACCATGCCGTTGGAAAGATCAATGGTAAGGTTCAAGTTGCTGATATCGGGAAGATACCCCTTGAGAAACTCCAGATAGGGAGTCATCCCGTCTATTTCGGAGAACCTTCCCCGTTTGTTTCCGTCCACCGGGACAACCTGACCGGTCCTCACCATCTGCTCAAGCTCCTTCAAGCCTGAGTCGCTGCCGACAGGAAGGGCATTGGTCCGGGATATTTTCAGTCCGTTGTATTCCTTCGGGTTATGGCTTGCGGTAATCATTACCGATGCATCAAACCCATGATACGCCGTGTTGAAATAGACCATAGGGGTAGTGGCTTCTCCCAAACTCACTGCATCAGTGCCGCTGTCTCGGATGCCGCGCACCAGGTAGGTGAATACTTCCTCCGACGATTCCCTGACATCCTTGCCGATGAGCACCGAATCTGCCTGAAGCAGCTTCGGAAGAAAGAACCCGATCTTGTACACATCATGACGGTCAAAGTCCCTGCCGTAGATGCCGCGAATATCATAGGCTTTGAATGCTTTCATCTATGTTCCTCCAACGCTTTCATGAGCTGTTTCGCATCTAGGGGTTCAATAATCCAGTCCCCGTATTCTTTAAATTCAATATGCATCTTCAGCTTGCCCATCAGTTTCTGAAGACCCCGAGGTTCACTCAGGGAGTCCCTTTTCACCCTTCCTTCCAAGAACGCAGATGCCGAGGACGCGGTTACCATAGTGCATGACTTGATTTCACTTATTGGGCGATATACTTTAAATTTCTTGTATGCTGAGCGCTTTGTGCCGAAGAGCCCCATGAGGGCTCCCTGGGATTTTTCAAAGTCCTCGAAATACAGAATCCCGTTGACAATGCACAGCAGCCCTGAGGTGGTAATTGCATGCTCATCATCTACTCGGGAAAAGAAGGAGAATGTTTTAAACTCCACCGGACCGCCAAAGGTCTCTTCCACCTTGTCAAAAAAGCCGGATACCTCATCCTGCGCCATGGAATGCCTCCTGTTCGTAATCCAATCTATCATATATACTGGAAGGAAAAAAGGCAAAGGGTATGCAGCAGCTCTATAAAGATTTTGAAAAACTGGTGAAACGTCAGCATGATGAACTGAGGAAACTCTATCTTCCGTCTCAGACAAACTGCTTCAGGATCTATGACCGTCAGCTGCAGGGTCTTCCTGTGACTGTTGAACGGTACGGCGAATACCTGAAGGTTGAGTCAGAGGAGGAAGTTGATCTTCAGGCAGTCAGGGAAAGCGCATCCCGGATGACCTACATTCCCCTGGAGCGCACTGCAGCAGTGATGAGAGCTCCCTCCAAAGGGGGAGCATCATCTGCGCAGAATGAGCCGTCCCCTGGACGGATACCCGTTGAGGAAATGGGGATTTCCTATTATGCGGACCTATGGACATACCGGGATACGGGACTGTTTCTTGATCATGCGGTGACCAGGGATCTGGTGAGGGAGAACTCCCTGGGAAAGCGGGTACTCAATCTCTTCTGCTATACCGGCTCATTTACCACTGCTGCTGCGGCTGGCGGAGCGCAGGAGACGGTCTCTGTTGATCTTTCCAATACCTACCTTGACTGGCTTCAGGACAACTTGAAACTCAACAAGCTTCAGGCCCCGGTTCACCGGGTCATCAGGGGGGATGTGCTGAAGTTTCTGGAGTCTCCTCCCAAGGATATCGGGAGGTTTCATATCATTATCCTGGACCCGCCGAGCTTTTCAAACTCCCATGCCATGGACCGGACGTTTGACGTGCAGCGAGACTACCAGTGGTGCATCCGAAAATGCATGGACCTGCTTGCCCAGCAGGGGGTGCTGATTTTTTCCGAGAATCTCCGCTCTTTTAAATTCGACCGAAAAAGCTTCTCCCAGTTTACGGTTCAGGAAATAACCCGGGAGACGATTCCCCCGGGTTTCACGATAAAGCGGTTTCCCCACCGCTGCTGGATGATCAGAAAACGCAGCTAGGACTTCTGCATCTTCTTCGCCCAGGCATCCTTGAGACCCACAATCTGATGGAACACCGGATTTCCCGGCTCTGAGGTGACCGGATCGGTGAAGAAGTATCCCTTCCTGAGAAACTGCAGATGCATTCCCCCAGGGGCATCCTTGAGGGAGGGTTCCAGCATGCATCCAGTGAGCACCTGCTTTGAATCATGGTTGAAGTCATCGAGGAAATTTCCGGTCTCAGCCCCGGGATTCACCGTGGTGAACAGCTTGTCGTAGATGATCACATCAGTCTCCCAGGCATGGGAGGCGCTGACCCAGTGGCTGGTTCCCCGAACCCTCCGGCCGTCTTCGGTCCATCCTCCCCGGGAATCAGGGTCATAGGTGCACAGCAGGGAAGTAACGGTCCCCTCTTCATCCTTGATGACATCCGTGCAGGTTATGTAGTAGGCATGCTTAAGCCGTATTTCCTTGCCCGGAGAGAGCCGGAAGAACTTTTTCGGAGGGTTCTCCATAAAATCCTCCCGTTCAATATACAGCTCCCGGGAAAAGGGAATGCTTCGGTTTCCCGCATCAGGGTCCTCAGGGTTGTTTTCCGCTTCCAGATATTCAACAGCATCTTCGGGATAGTTGGTGATCACCACCTTCAGCGGATCAAGCACCGCCATGACCCGTCGGGAATGACGATTCAGGTCCTCCCGAACGCAGTGTTCCAGCAGGGCCAGGTCAACGGTGCTGTATGTCTTTGCTACTCCGATGCGCTCCGAGAAGTCCCTGACTGCTGCAGGAGTATACCCCCTGCGCCTGATGCCTGAAATGGTAGGCATCCGCGGATCATTCCATCCCTCAACATATTTTTCCTTCACCAAGGTCAGCAGACGTCTTTTACTCATTACCGTGTAGGTGAGGTTCAGTCTGGCAAACTCTATCTGCCTGGGCTGGTGATGGTACTCCGACTCAATCACCGCCCAGTCGTACAGAGGCCTGTGGTCCTCAAACTCCAGGGTGCAGATTGAATGGGTGATGCCCTCAAAGGCATCTGAAAGGGGATGGGTGTAGTCGTACATAGGATAGATGCACCACGCATCACCGGTCCTTGGGTGTGATGCATGCTTAATCCGGTAGAGGGCAGGGTCCCTCATATTGAGGTTCGGGCTGGCCATGTCTATTTTTGCACGCAGCACATATTCTCCATCCTTAAATTCTCCGTTCTTCATCCTGCGAAACAGATCCAGACTCTCTTCAATCGGACGCTCTCTGTCGGGACTCGGCTTTCCCGGTCTGGTAAGGGTGCCCCGGTATTCCCTGATTTCTTCAGGGGA
>PWNW01000106.1 GCA_003557605.1 Spirochaetaceae bacterium | reverse complement strand
CAGGTGCTGCTGCAGAATACCCCGGTGATTTTGCTGGACGAACCCACCTCCAGCCTCGATATCGGTCATGAGTCTCAGCTGCTGCAGATGCTCAGGGACCTCTGCCGAGAGGGCAGGGGGGTGCTGACTGCGGTCCACAATCTCAACAGTGCCGCTGAATACTGCGACCGGATTATTATGCTGCACCAGGGAAGGATTGTCAGCAGCGGAACACCCAGAGAAGTATTCACCGAGGAGCATCTCAGGTCATGGTACCAGACGGAGGTGCGCCTCGGCACGAATGAGGCTACCGGAAGCCTGGTGGTCACAGCACTGCCGAAGCGAAGCTCCGGTGCCGGGGTGCATGTGCATCTTATCGGAGGGGCGGGCAGTGCGGTGGCGCTGACCAGGGAGCTCTATCTCCTCGGATGCACCATCAGCGGAGGGGCCGCCCACGAACTTGACAGCGATGCTAAAATCTGGGAATCTCTCGGAGCAGAGTATGTTACTGTTCCGGCTTTCGGGGAGATTGACCGGTTCAGTTTTCAGCGTGCTGAGGCCATGGTGAAGCAGGCGGACATCACAATACTCTGCAGCTTTCCCGTGGGAAGCGGGAACCAGGCTAACCTGGAACTTGCAAAGCGGGCAAAACGCCTGGTGATAGCTGAAGAACCCCTGGAGCGTACCTTTTTCACCTCCGAGGCGCAGCAGCTGTTTGAGTCACTGAAGGATAACAGCCCTTCAGTACCCACCCATGATATTGCAGACCTGGTCAGGGAACTGGCCGGAAGGAAGAACAAGGAGTGACTATGCGAGTACCCTGTGAGCATCTCGGCACCGCTGTACAGCTTGATCCCTATGCGAAGCGGATCGTATCTTTGAGTTCGGGCCTTACTGAGGCGCTCTTCGAGATGGGATATGCCGACAGAGTCGTCGGAGTCTCCCCGTACTGCAGCAGATATGCTGACTGCACCGGCATCCCTGTTGCAGGAAGCTATCTCCATATTGACTATCCGGTGCTCAAGGACCTGGATGCAGATGTGATCCTCCTGACCAGCGGGATTCAACTTGCCCTGGCCAGATCGCTATCAGCAAAGGGATACCCGGTGTATGTGGTTCCCCTTCCTGCTTCCGTCTGGGATATTGCCGGGAACAGTATCAGGGTATCGTCCCTCTGCGGTGATGCCGAACCAGGCAGGGCACTGGCGGAACTGATGATCACCGAACTGATAACCCCTGAACGAAAAATCAGCGAAGATGGGCCTCTTGTATATGCCGAGGCATGGTTCGGGGTTCACCCGAGGACCATCGGAGGTGCATCGTTTATCCATGACATTATCCGATGGGCCGGGGGCAGACCCCTGTTCGGCTCATCTCCCTTCTCCTACGGCGAACTGAACCTTTCAGCGACGGCAGAGGCAAAACCTGATGTATTTTTAGGCTTTCATGAACCTGATCATCCCGTTGACTTTGCCGGGCTCTCCCGTGAGCGGGGATGGGATGAGCTGTTTTCACCCGGCATCATCACCTCAGATATTACCAAAGGAAGAAACATCATCCATGACGGTCCGTCCCTGGTTGAAACAGTGAGATGGCTTCAGGAGAGCTTTGCTCCCCTTTCCTGAAAAAAACCTGTCAAAACAGGAATATGCAAGCCCGGTAAATGTATGCTATTAATACCTATGGAAACATTGTCAATAGAATATATCAAACATCAGGCGGCTGATTCGCCGGTTATTTTCTCCAGGGGGGAGAGCATCTTTTTCCTGGGGAACTACATGCTCACGGAGCAGCCTCCCCTTTCTGAGGGATACCGGTACCGGTTTGACGGCAGCCATGGTGAGTATGAGGTGCTGGTTTCATCCGATTCCTCAGGGGAAATCACCCATTCATGCACCTGTCCCTATCCTGAAGCAGGGTGCAAGCATACCGTTGCCGCCTTGCTCGACATTGCCCAGCGAATCCGGAGAAGCAGAAGAAAGATGGGTCTTGCCGACTTAGAGCACCTGACCCCGGAAGAGATCAGGCAGATTGCCGTTGATGCGAGGCATGAGCGGGGAAGGAAAGAGGAGTTCATGCTCCTTCCGGGGGACACGGTGAATTCAACCCATGTGGTGCGGGGCCGGAAGAAACAGCCCTATGAGGTGACCTTCTACAGCACCTCGGAAATGAAGGGACACTGCACCTGCCCGGACTTCTCGGGAAATCATCTGGAGCTCTGCAAGCATATGGTGTTTGCATGGAATAGTCTTATGAAAAAGACTAAGACTAAGAAAGGGGCATCACCGAAGGAGGCTTCGGTGTTTCCCTTTGTTCATATCACCTGGAGTTCCCGGCTTCATAAACCTGTCTGCTATTATGAGCAGGATGATGATCCCGATATCGCCTCCCGGCTTGCCCAGCTGTTCAATGAACGTGGGGAATATACGCACCGCAGCATTGAACCGCTGTTCCAGTTCTACCTTGACTATGACTGCAATGAGCAGTTGAAGTTCGATCCGTATCTGCTCACCAAGCTTGAGGGGATTTTTCACGACCAGGAACTTTCCCGCATCCGTAAAGAGTACCGTCCTGATTTCTCCTTTCTTAAAACCCAGCTCTATCCCTACCAGACGGAGGGAATTCTCTTTTCACTGTTCAGGCCTTCTGCGGTGATTGCCGATGAAATGGGACTCGGAAAGACCCTGCAGGCTGTGGCGGCGGCACTGCTCAAGCGTGAGATATTCGGTTTTACCAAAGCCCTGATTATCTGCCCTGCTTCGCTGAAGAATCAGTGGAAGCTGGAGACTGAGAAGTTTACGGATGAACAGGCCCTGGTGATATCAGGGAGCAGGTATGACCGGAAAATGCAGTATCTTCATGATGATACCTATCTGAAAATTACCAACTATGAAGCCCTGCTTCGGGATGTCACCACCGTAACACAGTGGGCCCCTGACCTGGTAATCCTGGATGAGGCGCAGAGGATTAAGAATTTTGAGACCAAGACCCACCAGGCAATCAACCGCATACCCCGGACCCACTCCCTGGTTCTCACCGGGACTCCCCTGGAGAACAAGCTTGAGGATCTTTACAGCATCATGCAGTTCTGTGATCCATCGCTGCTCACCCCGCTGTGGGCATTCGCAGCAAATCACTATGCCATGAGCCGGGAGAGGAAGAACAAGATCCTCGGATACAGGAACCTGGACATAGTCCATGAAAAGGTGAAGCCCCTGCTGATACGGAGGACAAAGAAGGAAGTTTTCGAAAGTCTCCCGGAAATCACGGAGCATGTCTATTTCCTTGATCTCTCCCGGGAGCAGGAGCAGATCCATCAGGGGTATATGTCGAGCCTCCTGAGGCTGATTACGAAGAAAATTATAACTCCCATGGACCTCAAGCGGATACAGAGGGTCCTTTTAAGCATGCGGATGGTGTGCAATTCAACCTACCTGATAGACAAAACCACAAACTATTCTCCGAAGCTGATCGAACTGGCCTCCATCCTTCGTGAAGTGGTGATTGAAAACGGCCGCAAGGCGGTGATTTTTACAGAATGGACCACCATGACCTATCTGATCGGAAATGTGCTCTCTGATCTGGGCATCAACTTCGTGGAATTTACCGGAAAGGTGCCGGTTGGCAAGCGTCAGCTGCTTATTGATGAGTTCAGGAACAATCCTGACTGCATGGTGTTCCTCTCCACCGATGCCGGGGGAGTGGGGCTGAATCTGCAGAACTGCGACTGCCTGATAAACATTGAGCTTCCCTGGAATCCCGCAAAGCTCAACCAGCGGATCGGACGGATTCACCGTATCGGCCAGGTGAGCGACAAGGTGAACGTGATCAAGCTTGTGACCCGGAATTCGATCGAAGAGAAGGTGTTTGCTTCCATCGGTCTGAAGCAGGAGCTCTTTGATGCGGTGCTTGCAGGGACCGCTGATGAGGTGATGCTTTCCAATGAGAAGAAGAGCCAGTTTCTTGAGCAGATCAGGAAGATGTTCGGTGAGGAAGCACAGGAGGACCAGGGTTTCCGGGAACCCCAGGCGAGTCCCGAGCTTGATGAGCAGACTCCACATTTCCTCAATCCCCAGGTGCTCCAGGACCATGAGGATGAGGATGACGTTGACGTTGGGAAGGAGGAGCATGAAGAGCCCGATGATCATCCTGAATCCAGGAGTATAGCGCCCGAGGATCTGGAGGCGGTGCTGAACCAGGGTATGTCGTTCCTGAACACCCTGACCCAGGCTGCAACGGGGAAAAAGCTCTTCGGCGATGACGGAAAAAAGAGCGTTGAAGTGGATCGGGAGACAGGAGAGGTGGTGCTCCGATTCAAACTCTAGATATCACCGGAAAACTTCCTGATGCCGTGACGCTGATCGTGCTATAATAAGGCATGTCGGATTACAGAAGAGATCATGGTGTTACAGCGGATCTCCATCTTCACTCCGACGTGAGTGACGGAGTCTGCTCCCCCGAGGAATTAGCCCGCAGGCTTTCACAGCAGCATGCGGAGTTTGCCTCCCTGACGGACCATGAGAGCATCGACGGTCTGGAGGCCTTCTCCAAGGCCCTTGAGGGATACGGCATCACCGGCATTACCGGAACAGAAATATCTGCCCAGTATCAGTCCGCCGAGGTCCATCTGCTCGTCTACGGATTTGATCCCCAGCTTGAGAGCCTCCAGCGCTGTTTCCATGGGAATGAACATGCCCAGAGGGTGATTGATGCGGCCCACGAAGCCGGCGGGATCATCTTTCTTGCCCATCCCCTCCAGACCGGATGGGATGAAAAAACCCTTGCGTCGGCTGTCCATGACCTCGCTGAAGCGGGACTTGACGGGATTGAGGCGTTCTACAAGCCCTATACAAAACAGATACAGGACCAGCTTGCAGCCCTTGCCGACAGGTACGGTCTTCTGACCTGCGGGGGAAGCGACTGCCACACCCTCTCTGATATTCCCGGAATCACCATGCCCGCTGACCGGTGGAAGCAGTTTTCCCGGGCCCTCGGCAGCAACAGAAGGGTGCAGGAGCCCCGGTCTGCAAAGCCCGCAGAGTCTCCTGTGCCGCTGCACTGGAGGAGGCTGCTTTTCGGGATTGTGCTTCCCTCAATGCTGGTCATTACCGCCTTTCTGGTGCTGATCTTCGGGGTTCTGATCCCGAAGATGGAGGAGCTGCTGATTGAAAGCAGACGGGAAATGACCGCTGAACTGACAAACTCGGCCTGGAGCATCCTCAATGACTATGATCGGCTGGTGAGGGAGGGATCAATGGACCTGGCCTCCGCCCAGGATGCAGCGGTTGAACGCATCAGGAGGATGCGCTACGGGAGCGAGGGGAAGGATTATTTCTGGATCACCGACATGCACCCGGTGATGGTCATGCATCCCTACCGAAGTGATCTGGAGGGCCGGGACCTGACGGACTTTACCGATCCCCAAGGGGTGCGTCTCTTTGTGGAGTTTGTCGAGGAAGTGAAAAGACGCTCCTCCGGGTATGTCTCTTACGTATGGCAGTGGCAGGACGATCCTGACCGCATGGAGGCCAAGGAGTCCTACATCCGGGGGTTTGCTCCCTGGGGATGGATCATCGGGACGGGACTTTATGTTGATGACCTCTACCGTGAGATTGAAGCAGTCACCGGCAGGGCTGTCGATATCT
>PWNW01000136.1 GCA_003557605.1 Spirochaetaceae bacterium | reverse complement strand
TCTGCGGGATATGCTGAACATCTCCGGACGGAGTATACAGTCCGCGATTCAGGCCGTCCCTGACTGCAGAAAAAATCTTATTTGCCCGTACGGTTGCGCCGGAAAATCCGTCAACATCATCGATGAAGGAGCCCGGGTCATGAAGATCAAAAACTGCTTCCAGGGGTTTCCCTACCAAATATTGAGCTGCCTGCTGGTGCTGGACCAATACTGGATAGTGCTGATCTCCCTCATTCATCCGCCTGTAGTCTTCTCCTCCGTAGTGCAGCCATCGATAAGAGACATTGGTAAAGGTATTGTCTTCGAGCTGAAACTGGATGCTGATCTGCTGGTATCCGCTGTCAGCATAAACTCCCCGATACCGGCCGTCCGGGTAGGTTCCGATTTCCCGGGGCATCTCTCCAGCAGGGCTGTACAGTCCGCGGTTCAGTCCGTCATTGATGGCTGAAAGGACTTTATTGCCTCGAAGGGTAGCGCCGGAGAACCCGTCGACATCATCGATGAATTCACCGGAATGATACAGGTCATCCTTTGCATCTACGGGTTTTCCTTTCAAGTATTCAATCAGCTGCTGATGCTGGACAACCACCGGATAGTACGGATTCGATTCATCCATCCTTCTGTAGTCTTCTCCTCCGTAAAACAGGTACCGGTAGCTTAGGTTGGTAAACTCCCCGTCCTGCAGGTCAAACTGAATACTTACCTGCTGAACCCCGCTGTCTTAAAAAATACCCCGGTATCTTCCGGCAGGATATGCCGGATCTTCAATCTGAGCAGGAACAGCTGCTTCAGCAGCTGGAGCAGGAACTTCAGGAGCGGCAGCTTCTTCCTGAGAACAGCCGAAAAAAGACAAACTTACAGCAACTGCCGCAAGCAAAACCAGTAATGCTTTCATTGATCCTCCATAATACACATTATTTAATTATTAGAAGAATAGTAGTATATAAGGGTTTTTCCGTTTTATCAATATGCAGGTTCATCATGTTCATGCTGAAAAAAAACTTAGAAATCAGGGGGTTCTGGGTTCATGGTGAACAGGATGCGGAGGGTATTACGGATTACGTTCCATCAAGTCTTATGAAGGCATGCAGTATCTTCTGTTAAAGACCGTTATTCATATTTTCAATAATATTTTTTATTTCAGAAAAAAGAACAGAATCCGGCTGCTTTTCATTAATTACCGAATAGTACAGCTCTTCCCGCTCCACAAAGTCGCCTAATGTCAGCAGTGCTTGCTCAACATCTTCCCAGTAAATGCCTAATGCATGGGGATGTATGCAGATTCCTGATTCCTGCAGTGCGTTGCGGATTATTTCAGGGTCGTTATCCTGCAGGACCGACATGATAAGAACACCCATGCATACTGCCTGCCCATGCACAAAGTTTTTTCCTGTCAGATACTCAAGGTTGTACACAAAGAAATGCTCTGAACCTTCTTCAAACCGCGGATGTCCCTGTACATAGCACTGTTCTCCAATCCACTGAAGAGCTTTCATAACTGTCTTGATTCCTTCCGCTGTGACATCCCGCACACTTTCTATTTGATCAATCAGAGATTTAAGCAGCTGCCTCGTCTCAGCTGCAAGTTCCTCGTTCCATGGAGGGCCATATCCAGCATGGCAGGAAAGCTGCCAGTCAAACATTCCAGTATGACATGAGATAATGTCTCCAATGCCTGATCGGTTGAGGGCTTCGGGAGCGCTGGTGATGATATCATAGTCGACATGGATGCCCTTGGGCACAACGTCTCCTGTATAACGCACTACCCCGTTGTCACGTATAGCAATCTCATGAGTAAAAAAAGCATCTACGGACATTATTGTAGGAATCTGATGAAGATCCATGCCGTTTTTCCAGGAAATATATTTTGCGATATCTGCTGCCCGTCCTCCTCCAACACCGATAACTGCATCGAAATCCTGAGATGTTTCTGCAAGGTTCTCCAAATCTTTTACATCCAAGCTTTCGAAGAAGCAGATTCTTCGTGGGTGGGGGTTAAAATGACTGGACACATGCTCCCAGATATCTTTTTGCGTGATAATTAACTGCTTGTCCTGAGTATCGAAAAAATTCATTATTTCACCTTGAGAAAAGGTGATATCAGGCTGGGTATGCATATGTGCAGTCCTATGGAATTACAGTTTTGAAATATGTTAAAAATATTATTTCGTGATGTCAAGGGCAAATAAAGCCCCTCATCCTCTGAGCATCGAAAGGTCAACTATGAGAGAAAATAATGCATGCAGCACCGCTCAAAGGGTGCTGCATGCAAATAGAATTCAATGGATTACTTGTGCAGCTCGTCCCATGCCCTTCTGGCTGCTGCGACATATGCTTCTAGCATCGCGAAGGGATCATCAGCCTTCAGCACACCGCTGGATGACCCGGATCCCACGGCGCCTGCGGCTATCACATTATAGACATCCTGGCTGGTGACAATGCCGGCGGCATGGAGGACCTGGATCTCAGGATTGATGGAGAGCACGATATCATTGATACGTTCTATCTCATCCTTGATGTTCCCTGTTCTCGTTCCGCCGCCGATGAGTTCGGGGGACTCGGCAACGAGGATGTTCGGAGCTAGATGTGCTATCGCAGCTGCCTGGGTGAGATTGTCGGCGCAGACCATTGTGGCGAGGCCGACTTCATCGGCCCGCTGAATAGTCTTCTCCAAAGCGCTGAGGCTCAGGGGCTTTTCTACATGATTGAGCAGCACTCCGCAGGCTCCTGCAGCTTTCAATGATTCTGGAAGCACCGTGCCGATTCCCCTTCCCACGGGAATGTAGTCCATATGCTGGGCAAATATATGCAGGCAGGTAGTTTTCTGTGCCGCTGCAGGGATATCTGCGTACTGGGGAGTGTAGACGATCTCTACATCATACTTTTTTGATATCTCTTCAGCCTTCAAGGCTAATGCGACGCTGTCTTCACCATAGTTGTAGGCCTTGGGGCCAAGTTCAAAGAAAGGGGGTTTTAGACGAAATTGTTTGTACATTACATATCTCCTGAGTAATTTTATAGTTATAACAATATGACATATTATCAGAAAAAGTGCGGCTAAGCAAGGTTGAACATTCCAAGGAGCACGATGGATTTCACCATCGTGCACCCTTCCAGTACTGCTCCTTCAGAGGTATGATGGAGGCGGAGGACAGATCCATGTATGAGATACGTACCGGAAGGATTCCGTTAAAGATCTGGGCGTTCGATATAGATGAACAGACCCTGGAGCAGGCCCGGAATATCGCTGAACTGCCCTTTGCGTTTCACCATGGGGCGGTAATGAGCGATGCCCATGTAGGGTTCGGCATGCCCATCGGAGGGGTGATGGCTGCAGACGGTGCGGTGGTTCCCAATGCCGTCGGAGTAGATATCGGCTGCGGGGTAGCGGCGGAGCGTACCAGCTTGGAGGGCCTTTCCTCGAAGGAGCTGAAGTCCATCCAGAAAAGTATTGCCAGCACCATTCCCCTGGGCTTTTCCCACTGGAAGACTCCCCAGAAATGGGACGGATTCCGTGACGCTCCAGATGTACCAGTGGTGATCAGAGAGCTGGATTCAGCACGATACCAGCTGGGGACCCTCGGCGGGGGAAACCATTTTATTGAGGTGCAGAAGGGGGATGACGGATTCATCTGGATCATGGTCCATTCAGGAAGCAGGAATTTCGGCTTCACCATTGCCGGTGAATATGCAAAAAAGGCGAAGCAGGCTGCGAAGAAGCAGCATCTTGAGCTGCCTGACTACCAGCTCTCACCGCTGATGCTTGGCACCAAGGAGGCGGATGAATACCTGGCTGCCATGAATTTTGCTCTCCGGTTTGCCCATGCTTCACGGCAGAGGATGCTGAAGCAGGTACGTGAGATCATCGGCAAATATCGGAAAGGGATGACCTGCAGCGGCCAGGTGAGCATCCATCACAACTATGCCGCACAGGAAACGCATTTTTCAAAGCAGGTCATCATTCACAGAAAGGGGGCAACATCAGCACGGAAGGGGGAGCGGGGCATCATTCCCGGAAGCCAGGGGACCTGCAGTTATATTACCGAAGGCCTGGGAAATCCCGAGAGCTTCATGTCCTGCAGTCATGGCGCCGGACGAGTGCTTGGCAGGAAGGAGGCAGTTCGGACACTGAACCTCAAGCATGAAAAGACCCTCCTTGATAAAAAAGGGATATATCACAGTATTCGGAGTCAGAAGGACCTGGATGAAGCACCTGGGGCATATAAAGACATCGACAAAGTCATGGAAGCACAGAAGGACCTGGTGCGCCCGTTGATCACCCTTTCACCGCTGCTGGTGGTAAAGGGTTAGCCGGCACCCTGGACATCAATATGATCATGTGTATACTTTCATCAATGGGCAGTCCGGAATCAATCAGCACAAAAAATACCGCCAAGGGTGCTGTAATGAAAAAAAGCAGAAACCTCATCTGGGGCATCTGTACCCTCTGCAGGAGAGAGACGCAGCGCACATTTCATCACCTGATACCGAAGAAGGTGCATCGCAGGACTTATTACAGGCAGAGTTTCTCCCGGGAACACCTCCAGCAGGGAATATATATCTGCAGGATATGCCATGACGGAATTCATGATCTCTATGATGAAATCGAAATCGCAAGGAACCTTTCCACCCCGCAGGATCTGAAACGGGACAGGGCCCTGCAGAAGCATTTCCGTTGGGCTTCAAAGCAGAAAACATAACAGCAGGAGAGAGCATAATGGATTATCAAGGGTATGCGAAGATACTGGAAAAACTGATTCTTGAGACCGAAGATAAGATTACCGGCATAGAACAGTCATGCCGGCCAATCGCACCGAGCAGTTCATTAGGAAGACTGACCCGTATGGATGCCATCAGCGACCAGGGAGTGCAGCAGGCAATGCTGGAAGCTGCAGAACATCGCCTTACGGCGCTCCGCAATGCTGCAGAACGGCTTGAGAAGGGCACCTACGGCATATGCGTCAGGTGCAGTAAGCCCATATCCTCTGGACGATTAGAAGCGGTTCCTGAAGCTCTGGTATGCATACCCTGCTTGGAGAAAAAGTCCAGCTAACTCAGCGTAAAACCCTTTGCATAGTTTCTAACCCTTGCGTGCTCCAGATCTATCTCATCTTCCCCGGTATACACCACCATTCCAGGGCTTCGGGTTCCTGAGATCTTTTTGTAGTAGTTCAAGTGGGAAAGAAGGTTGCTGCTGAAGGTCTCTGATGAGGTGATTTCTACAGGGATATGTTCTGAACCCGAGGGATAAAGCAGCTGGATTCTGTAGGTGTTGTGTTCACGGAAATAGTAGAATGAAGGTGATTGCCCTTTATGGCACCGGGTCTTCAGAGCTTCTGAAACAACCAGGTTCTCAAAGAGCCCTTCATATCTCGGATGTTCCTCCAGCTGCTGCGCTGAGGTGATATGCATCAGATATGCCGCCAGACCTGCATCGCAGAAGAAGCATTTCGGGGACTGGGTCAGACGCTTGCCGAAGTCCTGATAGTAGGGCGGAATGGTGAATATGATGCAGAGATCTTGAAGTACTGATACCCATTTCTTGATCTGAACTGCACTGACGCCTGCTTCCTGTGCCATGACTCAGTAGTTGAGCTCCATTGAAGTGCGCTGGGCTGCGCAGGTGATGAAGGACATGAAT
>PWNW01000173.1 GCA_003557605.1 Spirochaetaceae bacterium | reverse complement strand
TTTGGCTAATAACGATTTTGAGGTTATGGGTGTAGATGTAAATGGGGCGGTTGTAAAAATAATAAACAACGGTCAGATCCATATTGAAGAACCAGGTTTGAACACTTTGATTAAAGCTGCTGTTAGCTCAAGAAATTTAAAAGCTCAAAAATACCCTTCAAAAGCCGATTGTTTTATCATTGCAGTCCCAACACCAATTAATGAACAAAAAGAAGCAAATTTAAGCTACATTATTAATTCTACTAAAGCTATTCTGGATTATTTAGAACCGGGGAATTTGGTTATCGTGGAATCAACTATTCCTCCAAGAACAACGATTGATATTATTTCGCCGATCCTAAAAGAAAAAGGGTTTAAAATTGGAGAGGAAATATTTTTAGCACACTGCCCTGAAAGAGTTCTACCAGGAAATATTCTTCATGAATTAGTTTACAATAACCGAATTATTGGAGGTATAAATGAAAAATCAAGCTTAAAGGCAAAGGAATTATATTCCAAAATTGTCCAGGGAGAAATAATATTAACTGATGCAACTTCAGCAGAAATGGCTAAACTAATGGAAAATACTTTTCGTGATGTAAATATTGCTTTAGCGAATGAATTGTGTAAGATTGCATATGATCTAGGCTTAGATGCCCATGAGATAATAAAATTAGCAAACATGCATCCCCGAGTTAATTTACATAAACCGGGACCTGGAGTAGGAGGTCATTGTTTAGCTGTTGATCCCTGGTTTATTGTTGAAAAATCTAAACAAGCCAAACTAATTGAACTAAGCAGGGAGGTAAATGATTCTATGCCTTCATTCGTTGTAGAACAAGTCCGTGAAATGATTTCCGACGAGGAAAACCCTCGAGTTACCGTTCTTGGTGTTTCCTATAAAGGGAATATTGATGATACAAGGGAAAGCCCAGCCACAAAAATAATAGACCATCTTGTAAAAGATGGAGTGGATGTCAGAGTATATGACCCTTATGTTCAAAATTATGATTTTGAATTATTCAATCTTGAAGATGCATTTAAGGGATCCCATCTAGCTTTGTTACTTGCTGATCATAAAGACTTTAATTATCTTTCTCCTTCTGAGCTTGGGAAAATAATGGAGGACAAAGTACTACTAGATACCAAAAATTCTCTATCACATGATGTTTGGGAAGAAGCAGGTTTTGAGGTAAAATTGCTTGGGAAATATGATTGAAAATACTAAAAAGGAAAAACTACTATGGTTAATAGATATTTTCATACAATTCGATATTTAAAACCAGAACAAATTTTTTATAGAATTTGGTATAAGATTTATTCCCCACAGATTAAAGACAAGCCTGCTCCTAACGCTAGAAGTTTAAAAGGAAACTTTGTCACCCCAATTTTTAAAATTAGGTCTTTTTTGGGGAAGAACCAATTTCGACTACTAAATAAGGAAAGAAAAATCGAAAACCCAGCGGATTGGAATAATAAGCAGTGGGAGGCTCTTTGGTTATATAACCTTCATTATTTTGATGATTTATCCTCAACTGATTCCAAGAACCGCTTGGAGGAACAAAAAGATCTAATAAAGAAGTGGATCGCCGAAAACTATCCTGGAAAAGGAATTGGCTGGGATCCATACCCTACATCTTTGCGGATTGTTAATTGGATAAAGTGGAATTTATTGCACGGGGGCTTGGATCAAAATATAATTCAAAGTTTGGCAATTCAAACAAGGTTTCTAGAGAAAAGACTAGAGTACCATATTTTAGGGAATCACTTGCTTGCAAACGCAAAAGCTTTAATTTTTTCCGGTTGCTTTTTTAAAGGGAAAGAAAGCCAAAAGTGGTTACAAAAAGGCTTAAAGGTATTAGAAACCCAACTGGAAGAACAAGTGCTTCCAGACGGGGGACATTTTGAACGATCTCCAATGTACCATAATTTAATTTTGGAGGATCTATTGGATGTAAAAAATGTTTTAAACGCATATGATTTAGGTCATGAATTAAAGCTTGATAAAACAATTAATAAAATGTTCCTTTGGTCCCAAGCAATGCGACATCCTGATGGAGAAATTCCTTTTTTTAATGATTCAGCAATGGGAATAGCTTCTTCTCCAAAAGAGCTGGAAAAATATTTAAAGAGACTGGGTATCAAAAAAGGAGAAGAGACAGATGACTTTGTTGAGTTATTTCCAGATAGTGGTTACGTAAAAATTGATTTGGGCAATATGGTTTTTTTTGGAGATGTCGGGGAAATTGGGCCGGATTATTTACCGGGGCACGCTCATGCCGATACCTTGAGTTTTGAAATTTCCTTTAACCATAATAGAATTCTGGTAAACTCCGGAACTTCGGTTTATGGAACTGGAGAAAAGAGGTCTTACCAAAGGAGCACTGCTGCTCACAACACGCTGGTGATTAATGGATTGGACTCTTCTGAGGTCTGGAACGGATTTAGGGTTGCCAGAAGAGCACGGATTATTGAAAGGGATATTAAAATAAGGGAAAAAGAAATTAAGGTTTCCGGAACCCATAATGGATACAAACGATTAAGGGGAGTGGAAAACCATAAAAGAGAGTGGTTGCTTCAGGAGGGAAGAATAAAAATACTGGACCGGGTTACCGGAATGGGAATTGTTAATTTAGAAATTAATTTTCACTTTCACCCGGAATTCAAGGTTAGAAAAGAAGCCGATGATGAAATTAGAATAATAAATGAAAATGAGGAAATAGGTTTAATAAAATTACCAGAAGGTTTTGAGACTATAATTGCTGATAGTTTTTACTTTCCAAAGTTTGGAGCTAAAGAAAGAAATCAAAAATTAATTTTGGTAGAAAAAAACGCTTCTTTACCAAGGGAAATACGAACAGAAATATATTTTTATGGCTAGGATGATTACGATGAAGGTTTTAATAATCAGCTTTTACTATTTTCCTGACCTTTGTGCTGGGTCCTTTCGTGCTTCTTCAATAGTGGAAGCTCTCCAAAAAAAAATGGGAAATGGGCAAATAGAAGTTATAACAACTATGCCAAATCGTTATAAAACATATAAAGTTGAAGCTCCCAGGTTTGAAGAAAAAAATAATACAATAATAAAAAGGATTCCTATCCCAAGTCATAAAAGTGGTATGGTTGATCAGGCTTGGGCCTTTAAAAGTTTTGCTTGGGGTGCTATTAAGGAAGTTAGAGGAAAAGAATATGATTTGGTTTTTGCTACAACTTCAAGATTAATGACAGGACTATTAGGTTTTTTTATTGCAAAGAAAATAAAAAAAACCAAGCTATATATAGATATTAGAGATATTTTTACTGATACAATGGAGGATATTTTAAAATCAAAAATTTGGTCTCCGGCGATAAAATTTCTAAAATACCTTGAAAAAAGAATGGTTTTAAAAGCTGACAAGGTGAATTTAATTTCTCCAGGTTTTTTAGAATATTTTGAAAAAATCGCCCCTGAAAAGGATTTTTCTTTTTTTACCAATGGGATTGATGAAGAATTTTTAAATTTTGATTTTAAACAAAAAAATGAATTGTTGGATAAAAGCAAACCCATTATTTTATATGCTGGTAATATTGGAGATGGGCAGGGTTTGCATAGAATTATTCCCAAAGCAGCAAAAAAACTTGAAGATAGCTATGATTTTATTGTTATTGGTGATGGAGGAACAAGGTTTGAGTTGGAAAAAAAACTTGAGGAAAATGATGTAAAAAATGTGAAACTAATTCCGCCTATGAATAGATCCGAGCTTGTTAAATATTATTCCGAAACTGACATTTTGCTTGTTCATCTAAATGAATATAAAGCTTTTGAAAAGGTAATACCCTCCAAACTATTTGAATACGGTTCAACGGGAAAACCTATTTTAGCTGGGGTTGGGGGTTATGCAAAAGAATTTGTTGAAAAGAATATACCAAATGCAATGGTTTTTAAGCCCTGCGATGCGAATGATTTTGTTGCAAAATTAAGCGATCTAAAGTTGGGAGTTAAAGAGAGGAGTTACTTTAAAAGCAAATTTGCAACAACAAAAATTACGGATAAAATGACTGGGGAAATAATTGAAAATATTAGGGGGAAAACCTAGGTGAATCGGACGAAGGTTATGATAACCGGAGCAGATGGTTTTATTGGCTCAAACCTTTGCTCTTCCTTGGAAAAAGAAAAAAACTTAAAACTAAATCCTGTCACCCAAGATATGGTGGAAAAAATAAATAAAGAAACGGACTGGGGTAAATATTTGTCTGGAGGGGATACAATAATCCATCTTGCAGGCATTGCTCATAAAAAAGCTGGAAAAGAAGAAATAAAATCTGTGAATATTGAGGGAACAGAAAAATTATGTTCGGACGCAGCAAGATTTGGGGTAAAAAAAATAATATTTCTTAGTTCGGCAAAAGTAAATGGTGAAAAAAGCCAGCGTCCATTTAAAGAATCTGATGAAGAAAAACCACAAGACATTTATGGATGGTCAAAATTTGAAGCGGAAAACAGAATAAGAGAAATTTGTAATAACACATCCTTGGATTATGTAATTATAAGACCTCCTTTAGTTTATGGCCCTAATGTTAAGGCTAACTTTTTAAAGTTGATAAAAGCAGTTAACAAAAAAATCCCATTGCCTTTTAGAGGGTTGGACAACAAAAGAAGCTATATTGGGATTGATAATTTAATTTTCTTTCTCAAAAAATGTATTGAAAATGAAGCCGCAAATAATGAAACTTTTTTCATTTCTGACGACAGGGATCTATCGACTATGGAGTTGGTAGAGATTATTGGAGAAAAGCTAAAAAAGAAACCTAGAATTTTTAAGTTGCCAGGCTTTTCAAAAGAAATCATTATGTTTTTACCTGTGCTTAAAAATTTTTATTCAAAGCTAGCTGATAGTTTCCAAGTGGACATTTCCAAAGCACAAGACTATTTAAATTGGGAGCCTGCAATATCAGTAGAAAAGGGTATCGAGAAAACGGTTCTTGATTTTAAAGAAAAACAATTGTGAAGGGGGGGATATAATGCAAAAAATAATTATTTTTCTTGTTGCTGTTGTAAGTTCGGCGACTTTTACATACATAACAAAGAGTTGGGCAAAAGGAAATAAATTGCTTGATATTCCTAACAAAAGAAGCTCCCATTCAACCCCAAAACCAAAATGTGGGGGAATTTCTGTTGCTCTCATAATGTTATTGTTTGGCTTGGTTTTATACTTTTTTAACTATCTTAGTTTAAATTCAGCAGCAGCTTTGTTTGGAGGGGGTTTGATTGTTGCTGGAGTTGGATTTTGGGATGATTTAAAGGGTTATGTTCACCCAAAACACCGCTTATTTGCTCATATTGTAGCCGGTTTTTTTGCAATGTTTTTAATATCAGGTTTTCCAGAATTATATATAGGGCCCTATATGCTTAACTTGGGATTTGTAGGATTTTTTGTTGGAGTTTTTTTGATCGTAGGTTTTGTAAATATCTTTAATTTCATGGATGGAATTGATGGAATTTCTGGAAGTCAAGTTTTTTTCTTTTCCCTGGGGACACTAGTATTAAAAAATATAAGTCCTTTGAGTTCAGAAACTGCAATGTTGTTCCTTTTAGCTTTGGCAGGTGTAAGTTTAGGATTTTTGATTTGGAATTGGGCTCCATCAAAAATTTTCTTAGGAGATGTAGGCAGTTGTTTTCTTGGCTTTATAATGATGGTTTCAATT
>PWNW01000120.1 GCA_003557605.1 Spirochaetaceae bacterium | reverse complement strand
CCGGACAATGCATGGATGTTCCTGCAGGGCATTGAGACCCTTCCCCTCCGCATGGAGCGCCATTGCAGCAACGCCCTGGAAACTGCACAATTTCTCAGCAGCCATGATGCGGTCTCATGGGTCAGATACCCAGGGCTTCCAAAGGACCCGTCACGGAACATTGCTGAAGCGCAGCTGAAGGGCGGATTCGGTGCTATGGTTGTCTTCGGGATCAAGGGCGGACGGGACGCAGGGGAAAAATTCATCAACTCCCTGTCGCTGTTTTCTCACCTGGCAAATGTGGGAGATGCCAAGTCGCTGGCCATCCATCCCGCCAGCACTACCCATTCCCAGCTTTCCGAGGAAGATCAGCTCTCAGGCGGAATTACCCAGGACCTAATACGGCTTTCAGTCGGCATTGAGCACATTGAGGACATTATCGGCGATCTTGCCCAGGCGCTTGAAGCTTCACAGAGCTAGGAGGAACCCGTGTCAATCATCATTCCAGGGGATTACCATATTAAGGACATGCTTGAGCAGCGCCAGGTGCACTGCATCACCACTCAGCAGGCGGAGCATCAGGACATCAGACCGCTTCGCATCGGCATTCTGAACATCATGCCCAAGGCTGAAGCATATGAGTACAGCATCCTTTTTCCCCTGGGGCGCTCCATCATCCAGATAGAACCGGTTTGGCTGCGGCTGCATTCCCACAATTCCCGCAGCAGCAGTCTATCCCATCTGGACAATCTCTACGTCACATTTGACGAAGCAATCAGACATCGAGGATTTGACGGGATCGTGGTCACCGGGGCCCCGGTTGAGGAACTGGATTACCACCAGGTCTCATACTGGCCGGAACTGCAGGAAATTCTTACCCATGCCGGAAAGCACATCGTATCCACCCTCGGCATCTGCTGGGGCGGCCTGGCACTGGCAAAATTCATCGGTATTGAAAAAACGGCCTACAAGAAAAAGCTCTTTGGAGTGTTTTCCCTCAAAAACCTTCAGCGGAGACACCGGATTACCGGAGAGCTGGACGACATGTTCTGGTGCCCCCAGAGCCGCCATTCCGGCATTACCGACAGCGACATGGAGGATGCCTCCCGGGATGGGGCGGTAAATCTCCTTGCCTACAGTGAACAGGGGGGCTACACCATCTTTGAAAGCGCCGATGAACGGTTCATGATGCACCTCGGCCACCCTGAATACCGGGCAGGAAGGCTGATTGAGGAATACCAGCGTGACGTTCAGCTTGGTAGAAAAAACATAGATCCCCCAGCCAATATTGACTTGGAACGTCCGGTGAACACCTGGAGAAGCAATGCCCTGGAATTCTTTCAGCAGTGGGTGAAACATGTATATCTCGACACCCCATATGAGATATAACAGACTGCAGACTACCCTCTCTCTTTACATTGATGTGCTGAAAGGGTACAAATATGGTGAACCATGACACACTAGGATATGAAGAAGGAACTGAGACACCATGGACAGCACCAGCATATTCATCATCGGGGCAGGCACCTTTGGAACTGCCCTTGCAGAACGGCTTGCCTGGAATACAAATAACTCCATCACCCTCTACACCATAGAAGATCAGGTCTACCGGGAGCTGAAGGAGCAGGGAAAAAACAGCACCTATTTCCCCGGCCGACTGATAAACAAACGAATCAAACCGGCACAGACCTTTGAAGGGATAGAGCACAGCGACCTCATCCTGCTTACCGTACCCTCATTTGCCCTGGAGGAAGTGTCCCGGCAGATATATCCCCTGATCAGTCCGTCAACGCTGGTCATAAACCTTGCCAAGGGACTGAGCCGGGAAGGAAAGCTGCTTTCGGAGGTGCTTGAGTACCAGCGCTTCGGAGTGCTCAAGGGGCCTACCTTTGCTGTGGAGATTATGAACGGCATGCCCTCTGCATTTACCCTGGGTGGAGCAGAGAGGGACTATGAATTCCTGGCAGGCCGAGTATTTCCCCGCACCGCCATCAGCCTCGACCACACCGACGACATCCGTGGAGCGGAACTGTTAAGCATCCTGAAAAATGCCTACGCCATATCTGTGGGAATTGTCTCAGGGCGGTATAATTCTCCCAACGTTGATTTCCAGGTAATCACCCGGGCCCTGAATGAAATGCGGGTCTTTCTCAAACGCTACGGATGCTGCCTCGACACGGTTTTTCATTACTGCGGCATCGGAGACCTCGGTCTGACCTCCCTGAACGATCTCAGCAGAAACAGGACACTGGGACTGCTTATCGGAAAGGGATTTTTCAGCGACATGAAGCACACCATTGTCATAGAGGGAATGAAGACAGTGAAGGTCCTGGGAGAATCCCTGGTCGCTTCAGGTGAACAGGATGCATTCCCCCTGCTCTACGGGCTGTACTGCCTGATGTATGACCACAAGGATGTCCATGCATTCTGTTCGGAAATTCTTTCCCTGGAATGAGCCTTGGAGGGCATGCCATGCGGACCGTTTTTCTTGATGAACTGTTTTCCCAGTACGAACCCGGGTTTTGGGAATCCCTGGAACAGATAACCGAAGTGGTACGGTATGACCGCACCAGGGATGATCAGGTAGTTCAGCGTTCCCGAAATGCCGATATTCTGGTCACCTGCGATGTCCCGATCACCGAAGAACATCTTGCCCGTTTACCGAACCTGAAATATATCTGCGTCTGTTCCACGGGATATGACCATATCTGCATAGACGCCGCATCACAGCGGGGAATCCTGGTGTCCCATGCTCCCGGCTACAGCACCAGCTCGGTGGCCCAAAGTGCAGCGGCCCTGCTTCTGCAGCTTGCCCTGCGCACTGCTGAGCACAGTGATGCAGTACGCTCCGGCAGATGGAGCAGCATCGGTACGAGCACCTTTACCGTCACCGAACGTCATGAGCTGCACGGCAAGGTAATGGGAATCATCGGATACGGAGCAATCGGAAAGAGGACCGGTGAAATAGCCCGTGCCATGGGAATGGAGATCCTTGCGCACCACACCGCAAAACCCTATCGAGGATATGCCCAAGGAGTGCAGTGGACCGGCCTGAAGCAGCTGCTCTCAAAAAGCGATGCGGTTTCTCTTCACTGCCCCCTGACCCCTGATACGCGGGGCATGATTGATGCTGAGACATTGGCATACATGAAACCCAGCGCCTACCTGATCAATACCGCTCGGGGCGAATTGATCAACGAAGAGGACCTGGCTCAAGCGCTGCATGAAGGAAAAATTGCCGGGGCGGGGCTTGATGTGCTCTCCCAGGAACCGCCGGAGAGCAGCAATCCCCTGCTCTGTGCACCAAACTGCATCATTACCCCCCATAACGCCTGGAACACCGCTGAATCACGAAGACTGCTTCAGGAGATCTGCAGAACTAATATTGAAAGCTTTCTGAAGGGAGAACCTGCTCATATAGTGAAGGTAAATGCAAAAAAATGACCGTCCCGGGTGAAAAGCGTAAGACCGGGACGATCAACCCTCATAATACACAACCTAGAAAAACTCTTATCACACCCAAAAACAAAGTACCACTTATATAGTATCACGAGTCGAGGTGTTTATTCTAGAAAAAAGAAGAGATTTTTCAAAAATTTTTCAAAAACTCTTACCTGATGTGCCAGTCAGACGCATCAGGCAAGAGACGTGAATGCATAACGGAAAGTGCAGCTACAGGGTAACTTCCAAGGATGTCCTGGAGGGATGCCGTGCGGTAAAGTTGTTTGCTCCATCGGGACCGTAAGCTGCAAGCATGGTGTATGTTTCACCGGGATTCAGCACCGTATCGAATTCGTCTCCCGAATCCCTGGGGACTGCAAAGACAATGGTGGTGATTCCGTTTTCAATCGTACCGGATATCGCCCGGGCGTTCTGCTCCCCTCCAACCGCATCGTCGGGCTGATGACTGGTGTTGCCGGTTCCGTAATCTTCCCGGATGAACACTTCACCGTCGGATACATAACCGATCACATAGGAAGCATCCCTCATAGCCCGGGAAGGATTGAATCCAATTGATACCCAGCCGGTGGTCGGTGCGGACATAGTAAACTCAACCTCATCATCAACGAATTTCCAGGAAACCTCCCAGTTTTCGGCGATGACAGCCTTGTTCTCCTGCAACGCAGGAGCCGGCTCTTCCTGGCTTCCCCCTGCGCTGAGCATAAACCCTGCACACAGCAGCATGCAGCAGACAGCAATACATTTTTTCATAGTTTCCCCCATCATAGATTCAGCATCATCAAAAACTGCGGCACATCAGTCCTCAGGAATCTCCTGCTCCTTCTGCTTTCTTTTGGCCATCATCTTTGATAATACCTTAAGTTTAAAATAAGCTATTATGATAACACCTATGATAATAATTATCCACCAGTACCAGGCCATAATCTGCCTCCTTTTGTATTACTGTACAGTATACACCATCAATGCCCTATCTGGTGCTGTGTTTCTAAAGAGATACCATGATGTTCAGCTCAGGTGTTCCGGTCAGCCTACAGGCTGACCGGTGTGTTCTTTTCTGCAGATTCAATTTCCTTCAAGGCAACATAGAGAGACTCTCCGGCTGATTCAGCGCTCACAACAGGTGCGGTGCGGTTCTTCACATTGTCCGTAAAGGCTCGAAGCTCGTTGTAATAGCCGTCCTTGGGATCTAGTTCCGGGACAATACGTTCCCCACCGTCGGGAAACACAGCAAGCATGGGATCCTTAGTTGAATCAAGCTCAACAACTGCCTTCTCCAGAACGATCAGGGCACGCATGACCAGGCCGAAACTGCTGCTGCAGATCCAGTTCCCTGCAGAAGTGACGGTCATGCCTGGATAATCATAGATCGTTGCAATATGGCCGAAACCTCCCCCTTCAGCGGGAGTTCCCGATGAGGTGACTGACTTCGGCATGCCGAAATAATGGAGGATCATGTCGACATCGTGGATATGCATATCTAAGGCGGCATTGCCCGAAAGGGTGCCGTCGAGAATCCATCCGCGGCTGCTCCAGCCGGGGGTGGAGGAGTAGCGGGTAAGTTCTGCACTGACCACATTGCCGTACTGCTTGGAATCAATGATTTCCTTGATTTTCACATACATCGGCCAGAACCGCAGGCACTGTCCAATGGTCAGCAGCCTTCCGGTATCACGGGACACGGAAATCATCTCCTCAGCTTCCTCTGAGCTAAGGGCCATAGGCTTTTCGCAGAACACATCGTACCCGCCTTTCATCGCTTCCACAGAATAGGGTTTGTGGAGGAATGTGGGAACGCAGAGGTCCACAAAATCAAATCCCCCCTCTTCAAGCATCCGGGAAAAATCGGTATACCGAGCTGCCTTGGAAAGATCTGCCTGCATCTCCCCTACTGCAATATTTCCTCCCTCCGACGCCGATGAAAACTCAAGATTCTCCTCCAGGTCATCACAGAGAGCGGTAATCTCAACATCATCAAACTGACCGTAGATGCCTGCATGCATCCTGCCCATAAATCCAAGTCCGACTATTGCTACCTTCACCATAGTTCTGCTCCGTTATGCCATCTGTTCTATCAGCTTCAGAGCCGCTGTAGCCTTTTCTGCGGCTCCCAACGTCGGCGGCACATATTCCGCTATAAATGTTCCGTCATACCCGATTTCCCTAAAGCATTTCATTACCTCAGGATAGTTCACGTCCCCTGCCAGTAGGTCGCAAAATCCGTTGAGATTTCCCGCTTCAACCCGAAAATCCTTCAGATGCACAGCAAAAATCCTGGAGCCAAGAATCTCT
>PWNW01000190.1 GCA_003557605.1 Spirochaetaceae bacterium | reverse complement strand
GTACGACGGCCGGTCAGTCCCCTTTGATCTGCCCTGCCAATGCAGCCTTGTCCCGGTGTGTCCCGAAACCGCATCAGGGTTCGCCGTTCCACGTACTCCCATGGAAATCAGTTCCCGACGGGTAATCACCTCAAATGGTGAAAATGTGACCGAACAGCTGACCAGAGGCATCTCAAAACTGCTGGAAGAAATTGACATCCCTTCTCTCTGCTGCGCGGTGCTGAAGGAGAACTCCCCTTCCTGCGGTGTGAAGCATATCTATGACGGAAGCTTCACCGGGACCCTGACTGCAGGGCCAGGACTTTTTACCCGCGCCCTGATCAGCCTGTCAGTACCGGTGTTCAGCAATGAGGAACTGCAGCTGTCACCGGTCAATAATGACTTCCTTCGCTGTCTTGGACGAACCACGCTGTGACAGAAGCACTCCGCAGAGGATCACTGCCATCCCGATAATCTTTTCAGGAGTGAACAGCTCATTGAGGAGAAACAATGAGAGGACCGCAGTAACTGCAGGAATCAGATTGGTGAACACCATGGTCCGTGTCGGTCCTATGGTCCTGATGCCGTAGTTCATCAGGATAAAGGCTGCACTTGATGGAAACACCGCAAGATAGATAACGCTCAGCACCGAAAGCAGTTCGGGCCTTGATGAAAGGGCATGAGAAAAGTCAACGGCGAAAAACAGCTGAAGAAAGTACAGTGCACCGAGGCAGTTCTGCATCGCTGTGATCGTCACGGCAGAAAGGCTTACAGAGGATTTCTTGACTGCGATGGAATACCCCACCGCAGAAAACACGGCAATAAACATCAGCAGAACTCCTGCAGGATGTGCGGCCATGCCGTCTGCTGACCTGCTGGTCAGCACGATGACTGCAACCCCCGCCGATGATATCCCCAGGCCGGCGTAGTTGTACCGGTTCAGGCCTTCATCAAAGAAGAACCGGGTTACCAGGGGGGTGAATACCGGGATCGTTGCGATGATGATTGCCGCCAGGGAGGCATCCACCAGACTGATGCCGTAGGTTTCGCTGAGAAAATAGAGAAAGGGCTGAAAGAGCGCTATGACCAGCAGGGTCTTGATGTCGCTTCGCGCAGGAAGCTGTGATCTTCCCCCCTTCAGCAGGAGAAATCCCAGCAGCATCACCCCTGATATCACATTCCTGATGGTGATGATGGTAATCGGGTTGAAGGATTCTAGGGCGAACTTGGTTGCCACAAATGAGGTTCCGTAGAAAAACATTGCTGAAGCTGCAGCAATTTCAGGGAGATATGATCCATGCCTGCTGTTCATGGGACAATACTACTCTTTTTCCAGCTGCATCATCAAGATAATATTGCCAGAATGTCCCTCGGAACCTATACTGGTGCCCATGAAAGCTTCACTCGGACTGGGCTGCTGGGCCTTCGGAAAAGACTTTCATCCTGACCAGCGGGATGCAGACTCTGTTCGGACTGTTCACTGCGCCCTCAGCAGGGGCATCACCCACTTTGACACTGCCCAGACCTACGGACGGGGCACCTCGGAACAGATAACCGGACAGCAGGTCCGGAGATTCAGAAACCGCTTTCCCCGCGAAAAGATCACCATCGCCACAAAGCTGATGATCACCAGACATACAGATCCTTTGTCAGTCAGAAGACTGGTGAAAAAAAGCATCAGGAGGCTCTGCACATCCTATATCGACATCTGCTGCATCCACTGGCCTGTATCCGGGTATGACATGCGCCCTGTCCTGAGGGAGCTTGATGCATGCAGGAAGGAAGGGCTCATCCGGGAAACGGGGCTGAGCAATTTCCCTGCAGATGATCTGCGGGCCCTCGCAAACCAGTATGAGATTTCATGGTACCAGGGACCCTATTCACTGCTCTGGAGAAAACCCGATGAACAGCTGATTCCCATCTGCAGGGACCTGGGCATAAGGTTCTGCGCCTACAGTCCTCTGGCAAACGGCCTGCTGGGAGGCGCTTCTGCTCCGGAGGGAAAGACGCACCTGCTGTTCCTCCAGGACCATATCTGGAAGCATCTTTCCCCGATGATACAGGAGATGAAGCAGACGGTTTCACAGATCAGCAGGCTTACCCCTGCACAGGCCGCACTGCTGTGGGTAATGCAGCAGCCCGGAATCGACCTGGTGCTAACCGGAGCAAGGAACCGCACCCAGCTAGAGCAGATAACCGCTGCTGCACAGACGGATCTTCAGGAGGACCTTGCAGCATATTTTGATGAGTTTTCCCGGCAATGCTCTCTCCTGCTGCCGCAGGATGAGGACAATATCTTCGCACATCGCTGGAACAGGAGCTGATCATGCTGATTCCCAAGGGAACTTCCAGCGGAGAGCTGGAGGTAAAGAAGTCAAGGTTCATCAGTCAAGCCGTCCCGGTCTCTTCACCCGAGGAGGTAAAGCACCATATTGCCCGAGCCCGGAGAGAACATCCCCAGGCCCATCACGTAGTCCACGGATATGTACTTGGTGACCGAGGAGACATCTTCGGTATGAGCGACGATCATGAACCGAAGCATACCGCAGGGAGACCGGTGCTTGAGGTAGTGAAGGGAAGCGGAATCACCAATGTGCTGGTCCTGGTGATCAGGTATTTCGGCGGAACAAAACTTGGCACCGGAGGACTGGTCAAGGCCTACGGCGAGTCTGCCAAGCTGGCGCTCTCCAGCCTCAGAACTGAGCCACTGATAGAAAAGCGGACTTGCCGCTTCATTGTGCCCTACGGGCTCTATGAGCAGGCAAAGCTGCTGCTGCAGAAACATCATGGGGAAATTTCAGATGATCAGTTTGAAACCGATGTCACCATAACGGCGGTCCTCCCAGCAGCCCAGGTGCAGGAACTTGCCGCTGAACTCCAGGACCTCTCTTCTGGCACCATTGTGACCGAAGAATTATGATGCCGACTTTCTTACCATCAGCAGGGATATAAGGACAATCAAGTTGAAGCTGACCTGCTGGCCCCAGAGCAGCCAGTCAAAAAACCGGGAATGGAAATTCGGCAGCAGTATGTCAAAGAGAAGCATCAGCACCGCCCAGACAATGGTTACTGCAAGCAGAAACCGCCTGCGAAGCACAGGAGAGGAGGCAATCACATAGGATGCAATGATTACTGCTCCGCATCCCAGCTCAATCAGGATAATCAGCAGCTCCAGTACTGCGGTATTTCCTCCGAGGGCACGTGAGAGGGCTTGCCCCACCTCAGAGGATGGGGTATTGAATACGGTGATTCCTCTGATTCCCCTCAAAAAAAACAGAAGTCCCAGGGAAAACTGGAGCAGGGACAAAAGGGAAAACGGATTTCCCCCTGATGCTTTGGTCTTGGGTGCCATTAAAATACTTCCTTTACAATCCGTGCGGTGCTTGATGCCTTGCCGAGGGTATAATAATGTATCCCCGGTACATTTCGTGCAATCAGCTCCTTCGACTGCTCAACGGCAAATTCTATGCCCACTTCCCGGGCCTGTTTATTGGTGGTGCAGGATCGGATTTCCAGCACCAGTTCCTCAGGAAGATCAATATTAAAGGTCTGAGGAAGCAGGTCGATATCGGATAGGGCGGTAATCGGCTTGATCCCCGGGATGATAGGAACGGTGATTCCTGCATTCCTGCAGGTCTCAACAAACTGAAAGTAACGGTCGTTTAGAAAAAACATCTGGGTAACGATATACTCCCCGCCAAACTCAATTTTTTTCTTCAGCCAACTGATGTCGTCCTCCATATTCGGCGACTCCAGATGTTTTTCGGGATACCCGGCAACCCCGATGCAGAAATGGGTCGGAAAGGGTTCCTTCAGTCCGGAATCAAGATAGACCCCCCGGTTCATGTTTGCTATCTGCTCCACCAGCTCTGAGGCATGGGTAAACCCTCCCGTCTGGGGGGTGAAGCGCTTCTCCCCTTTTGGAGGATCTCCCCGGAGGGCGAAGACATTTTCTATACCGAGAAAGTTCAGTTCCACAAGGGCCGCCTCAATTTCATCTGCCTTAGCCCCGCCGCAGATGATATGGGGGACAACCTCAACTCCGTAACGATTCTTTACCGCTGCAGACAGGCCGATGGTCCCCGGCCTTCTCCGGACTGTGCACCGCTGGACCAGTCCGCTGCTCAGCTCACGGTAGATGGTTTCCTCGCGATGAAACGTAAAGTTAATATAAGCCGGACTATACTCCATAAGCACATCAATGGTCTTGAACACCCGATCAATGCTTCCCCCGGTTACCGGCGGAAGCAGCTCGAAGGTGAACAAGGGCTTATCGGCGTTGCTGATAATATCAATAACCTTCATCTATATCTCCTGTTTCAGCAGGGCCGAGAGTCTGCGTGATGCTTCTTCAACGGTCCACCCCTTTCGTTTGGCATAGTTCTCAAGCTGGTCCTCTCCGATGGCCCCTACGGAAAAATATGAGGCTTCAGGTGAGGCAAAGTAGTATCCGCACACCGATGAAGGAGGATCCATAGCATGGTTCTTGGTAAGACTGACCCCGGCAATCTTCTTGGCAGTGAGGATGGTAAAGATCATCTCCTTTTCGCTATGGTCAGGACACGACGGATATCCCGCTGCGGGACGAATTCCCTGAAACCTGCCCCGCAGCATATCATGGGCGGAGGATTGCTCATCCTGGGCATACCCCCACCAATCCCTGCGCACCTTCATATGCAGGTATTCCGAAGCAGCCTCCACTGCCCTGTCTGCCAGCAGTGCAGTCATCAGGGAACGGTAGTCATCCCCCTTTTCATGGTACTGACCGCTGATCTGCTGCCACTTTTTCCCTGAGGTCACTACAAACAGTCCGATATAGTCCTCCTGGGGAGTCATGTCCTCACCGACACTCGGGGCAAGAAAGTCTGTCAGACACAAGGTGTCATCGGTCTGCCTTCTGAGGAAATGCAGCACCCCAAGCGGTACGGCAGTATCGATATCATCGCCGATGGTCTCCGGATTATATACCACCGCATCATCCCCGTAGCATCGCACTGGAAAGAGCCCGACAACCCCCCGCGGGAACAGCTCTTCGTCCGAGGCAAGCTCATCATACAGCTGATATGCATCCTCAAGGGTAAGCTGGGCCTGCTCATCAGCGATGGGGACCTTCCAGGCCGCAAGCAGCATCCTCCAGTTGATGAACCCACGAAGCTCGGTCAGGGGAATCGGGTCCGGGGTGATAATGCCCTGGATTGCAGGAGCAGTTATATCGGTGCTTTGCAGCTGTCTTGCCCGCTTTTTTGCCTCTTCAATCGGCACTGTCTGCACCACAGGAGCAGGGTTCTGTAAAAGATGCGTCTCTTCCGTTCCTGACATGATCCGGGATGCCGCCTGAATGCTCAAGGAGGCGTCCTTTACATACACCACAGGTCCAGGATATATCGGTTGAATATGCTTCCGGACATACTCCGCTGAAGCTGCGGCCCCTCCGATCATCAGCGGAAGGGAAATTCCCTGGTGTGCGAGCACCCGGGCAGTATGCACCATCTCTTCCAATGAAGGAGTAATCAGGCCGCTGAGGCCGATGATGTCAGGCTTCAGCGTCTGCACCGCATCGGCGATCTGTTCTGCCGGGATCATCACTCCGAGATCGTCAACTTCATAGCGGCTGCATCGAAGCACCACTGCAACCAGGTTCTTGCCGATGTCATGAACATCCCCCTTCACTGTTGCAAGCAGGACCTTCCCTGCAGATGCCTGAGAATCGGAGGATTCCCCGGAAATATAGGGTTCAATCAGAGCAGATGCTTCCTTCATTACTCTGGCGGCCTTCACCACCTGGGGAAGAAACATCTTCCCTTCCCCGAAGAGCCTGCCCACTTC
>PWNW01000216.1 GCA_003557605.1 Spirochaetaceae bacterium | reverse complement strand
TGGACAGGGCGTACAGGGCTATTAAGGAAGGGGGGTTCGGCCGGTCAATTGATTATGCCGTCATGGAGAAGATTCCCCATCGAATCCTGCTTGTCCCCGCACCTCAGGAACTGCGGTGGAATGACCTGGGAAGCTGGGAGTCACTGGGGTCCTGCCTTCTGCCTGATAAGCAGGGCAACAGGATGATTACCTCCGCTTCTGCCGATACGCAGGAGTGCCGGGGGACCATGGTGTTCAACTATACAAGCATCCCGGTGGTGATGGAGGGAGTATCGGATATGGTCCTGGTAGTTACTGAGGACGGTATTCTGCTAAGAAGGCGCAAGGGGTAGAAACTGAAGAGATAATGCATTATTATTCAAGAACTTGAAACTGCACTTCTGTTGAAAAGGAGTTTTTTGTGGACAGACAGGATTACCATGCCAATCACATATATCAGCAGCATGAACAGGATGAAAAGGAAATCAGCCTGCATGACATACTCTATATCATCAATCGCAGGAAACTCTGGATTATCCTGACCTTTATTCTGGTTGTGGGAGCGGTGGGAGTTTATCTGTTTTTTGCTACCCCGATCTTTCAGGCTACTGTTTCAATGCGGGTTGACTCCCCCCAGGCCGCCTCTCCCCTGGCAAACATGTTCGGTGCTCCAACAGGCGGGTCCAGGATTACCACCGAGGTGGAGCTGATAAAAAGCCGGGTCAATATCGAAGAGGTGGTGCAGCGCCTGGGCATCTATGAGTCATATCTGGAGGAGTTTGAGGGCGATGAACCGCGGTCCTTCAGCAGCATCGTTAAGCAGACAGGTGACCGCATATCGGTCAGCACCGTCAGGGACACAAATATTGTCAGGATCTCAGTAGAAGACCCTGACCGGATGATGGCGATGAACATGGCAAACACCCTTGCGGACGTCTACAACGATATGCTGAGAAATATCGCCATGAATGAGTTCCAGACCCGCAGAAAATTTATCGAACAGCAGATACCCAATCTTGAGGCGGAACTGTCGGCAGCGGAGGATAATCTTCGGAGGTACAAGGAGCAGGAGGGGATCATTTCACTCCAGGAGGAAGCCCGTGTCCTGCTTCAGGCTGTTTCCACCTACGACCGCCAAATTTCTCCCTACAGGATTCAGCTGGATAATTCCATTGAGACCGCATCGGTGTTTCAGGACCTCATTTCTCAGCGGGGGGGGAGCTATCCGTCAATCAGCCAGGTCAGGCGCCGGGACGATGTGTCGGAGCTGCTCAGCCAGCTGATATCCCTGAGGCTGGAGCTTGCCAGCGCATCTGCCCAGGCTGAGGGTGCCGGGACCGCTGATGTGAGGGCTTCAATTGCCGGTCGGGAGAACCGCCTGCTGAACCTCCTCGGTCAGGTAATGATGCGCTCTGCCCAGAACTATGAAGATATTCCACGGGACTTTTATATGGAGCTTGCCGGTGCCTACACCAAGGTGCTGGTCTCCGAAACCCATATTTCCTATCTGACTTCATTGCGGGACGGATATCAGGGGAAGATACGCGCCCTCCCACAGATTGAGCAGAGGCTGCTGGAGCTTACCCGGGAGGTGAATTCCCGTGAAAGCCTCTATATTCTGCTTTTGGAGAAGCTTGAAGAAACAAAAATCACCGAAGCGGGGATCACTGGTACTGCCATCATCATTGATGATGCAATCCTTCCCACCTCTCCTGTTTCGCCCAACAGGCGGCTCATCCTGGCGGTAGGGTCACTGCTCGGTCTGTTTCTGGGAGTGCTGATTGCATTCCTCGTGGAGACCTTTGACACCTCCTTAAGCGACGAGGAGAGCATCAAGCGGGTAACAGGGCCGGACCTTGTGGTGCTGGGAAGAATTCCCAGCCTGATGTTTTCAGGAAGCCATACCGATGAACTGCTGGTCTACCGGGATCCCACATCTCCGGGTGCAGAGGCCTTCAAGCTGGTCTCCACCAATGTCCTGTTCAGCAGCGTGAAGGCGCCGCAGGTAATTGTGGTCACCAGTTCTGAGATGGGTGAGGGTAAAACCACCGTAGCGGCCAACACCGCTGCAGCGATGGCCCAGAACGGTATGAAGACCCTGATCATTGATGGGGATATGCGCAGACCAAGGATTGAACGCATTTTCAACATCAGCAAGCTTGAGGGCGGGGTAGTGAACTACCTGCTTCAGGGAAAGGAGATCAGCTCCCTGATTAAAAAACCCTTCTCTGATATGCCGAACCTCCATGTGCTCCCTGTAGGACCCCTTCCCCCCAATCCGACCTCGGTGCTCACCTCGGAGAAATACCGCCTCATGATAGAAGGGCTGAGGCGGGTGTATGACCGGATCATACTCGATGTGCCTCCGATTCTGGCAGCTTCCGACGGACTGATCTGTTCTCGAAGTGCCGACGGGCTGGTGCTGGTGGTGCGGGCAGGAACTGCCACGAAACGCGGTGTTTCAATGGCCATGGATTCAATCAGGAGTTCACAAATCAATGTTCTCGGTCTGGTGGTCAATGACCTCTCCTCCGATAAGCACGGGTACTATCACTACTATTACTACTACAGTGAAAGCAGTGATAAGGCCATGAGCAGCAAGGCAAGAAAACGTGCTGCAATCCGGTCCGCAAAAAAGGCAATGCGTTCTGACCGCAGGAGTGCTATGAAGCTTTCCAGTCAGTACCGGAAAGAACAGAACGGTGATGAATATGAGAAGGTAAAAAACGCATAGGAGCATAACCGCATCATGATTGATATACACACCCATTTGCTGGCCGGAGTTGATGACGGTACTGCTTCCCGCACAGAATCCCTTCAGCTGCTTGATGCATATGCCGATGCAGGATTTACCCATATCGCATCTACTCCCCATCTCTTTCATCCTACGGTGAAAACCCGGGTTGATCTGATACGGGAGGAGTTTCTGTTCCTCCGGGGGGAGGCAAAGTCCCGGGGCATTGAACTGGTGCTGGGTTCGGAAATCTATGTGTCTGACCCCAGGCCGAAACCCGGCATTCCGATGTTCAAAACATTCCAGCTTGTTGAATTCAATACTGATATCAGGCCGATGTATCTCAGCGACATGGTGTTCCATTTAAATCTTCTGGGCATTGATGTAATCATTGCCCATATTGACCGCTATTCCTGGTTTTCCGTGAAGGACCCGATGATCCAGCGGGTACGGGAAATGGGGGTATACTTCCAGGTCAATATTGAATCACTGGAGAGCCAGAAGGGAAAGACCTTTCTTGAAAACGGGTTTGCGGACTTTATTGCCTCAGACAACCACGGATCACAGCGCAAGGCGGTGGACCTCAGAACATTCAGCAAGTACCCTGACATCATGAAGCGCAGTATGAACATCCTGATGGGCAGTGAGCAGCATTGAGCTGCTGATTCTTCCGGCTCTATTGTCATTTCCCCTTTTTTCCTGTATAACAAGGATAATTATCTCTCTATACTATAATAAAAAGAGGTGAGCCATGAGTGTCAGAGTACGTTATGCACCTTCACCTACGGGACTTCAGCATATTGGGGGTGTGCGGACAGCGCTTTTCAACTATCTGTTTGCCCGCTCCAGCGGCGGCAGTTTCATCCTGCGCATCGAGGATACTGATCAGCAGCGATTCAGCGAAGAGGCATTAAAGGACCTGTATGAAACCCTGGACTGGTTCGGCATCAGATGTGATGAAGGACCCGATGTCGGAGGCGCCTGCGGTCCCTATATCCAGTCCCACCGCTTTGATATCTACCAGGAATATGCCCGCAAGCTCCTTGATTCCGGGCATGCCTATCGGTGCTGGTGCACTGCCGAACGGCTCACTGCGGTGCGGGAAAAGCAGGAACAGGAGAAGTCGTCATATAAAGGCTATGACCGTCACTGCCGGGACCTGACAGCGGCACAGCAGGAAGAAATGAAGCGGGAGAACCCCAATCCGGTCGTCCGGCTGAAGATACCCCTGGACGGAAGCACATCCTTTTCTGATATGCTCATGGGTGAGATCACCAGGAAGAACAGCGACATCAATCCGGACCCGGTGCTGATGAAGTCTGACGGGTATCCCACATACCACCTGGCAAACGTGGTGGATGATCATCTGATGGAGATCACCCATATTCTTCGTGCCCAGGAATGGATTCCCTCAGGGCCTCTGCATGTGCTGCTCTACCGGGCCTTCGGTTGGGATCCTCCGGTATACTGCCATCTGCCGATGGTCATGGGGAAGGACGGGCAGAAGCTTTCCAAGCGCCACGGTTCCACCGCGGTGCGGGAATTCCGTGAGCAGGGATACCTGAGCGAAGCCATGATCAACTACATCAGCCTGCTGGGCTGGTCCTTTGACGACAAGCGGGAGTTCTTTACCCTCCAGGAACTGGAAGAGCTGTTCTCCCTTGATAAGATCAACAAGGCTCCCGGGGTGTTTGACTATAAGAAGCTTGAGTGGTTCAACGGCCAGTACATCAGGATGAAGGATGCCCGGCAGCTCAAGGAGATGCTTATTCCCTACCTGGTGCATGATCAGGTAGTTGATAATCCTCCCTCACCGCAGCAGCTGGAGATCCTTGACCAGGCAATGCCCCTGATTCAGGAGCGGCTGCATCTGCTCAATGATGTGAGTGAGATGACCCGGTTTCTGTTTTGCGACATACCGGCACCCCCTGCAGACCAGCTGATACCCAAGAAGCATGACGCCTCATCAACTGCAGAAATTCTGTCGTCCTCCCTGAAGCTCCTTGAGCCCCTGGATGATGATTCGGTGGACCGTCTGGAGCAGGAGTTTCGTGAATTCTGCACCCGGGAGGGTATTAAGCTCGGGGCCGTGCTGATGCCCCTCCGGGTTGCGGTCACCGGAAGCACCATATCTCCGCCGCTGTTTGAATCAATGAAGCTGCTGGGAAAAGAGAAGACCTTGAGCCGTATTGAAGCGGCGATTGACCAACTGAGACAAAAGGAGCAGGAATGCGATGAGTGAAGTAACCATGGAACAGCTTGTCTCTCTGTGCAAGCGTAGAGGATTTGTATATCAGTCAAGTGAAATCTACGGGGGACTCTCCGGGGCATGGGACTACGGTCCCATGGGGGTTGAACTGAAAAACCGGATACGGGATTTCTGGTGGAAGGAGATGACCCAGTTCCAGAAGGACATCGTGGGTCTGGATGCGGCAATTATGATGCATCCCAAGGTGTGGGAGGCTTCCGGTCATGTTGCAAACTTCACCGACCCCCTGGTTGACTGCCGTCAGTGCCAGTCCCGGTTTCGGGCGGACCATGTGGACCTTGAAGCCCCCTGTCCTGTCTGCGGGACCCGGGGAAGCTTTACCGAACCCAGGGATTTCAATTTAATGTTCTCCACCAACCTTGGGTCGGTGAAGAATGAAAGCAGCATTGTCTATCTCAGGCCGGAAACTGCCCAGGGAATTTTTGTCAATTTCAAGAATGTGCTGCAGACCAGCAGGGTGAAAATCCCCTTCGGTATTGCCCAGGTAGGAAAGGCATTCCGCAATGAAGTGACCACCAAGAGCTTCATCTTCAGGACCTGCGAATTTGAGCAGATGGAGATGCAGTTCTTTGTGAAGCCCGGTGAGGATGAAAAGTGGTTTGACTACTGGAAACAGAGCAGAATTGACTACTATGAGCGGATGGGGATTTCAAAGGAGAACCTGCGGTTTGAGGAGCATGGAAGCGACGAGCTTGCCCATTACGCCAAGGCCGCCTTTGATATCGAATACCGGTTTCCCATGGGGTGGCAGGAACTGGAGGGGATCCATTCCAGAACAGATTTTGACCTGTCCCGGCATCAGGAGTGCTCCGGCAAGGGCCTGCGGTATATGGGCCC
>PWNW01000142.1 GCA_003557605.1 Spirochaetaceae bacterium | reverse complement strand
TCGTTCACGCGGCGTCGCTCCGTCAGGCTTTCGCCCATTGCGGAAGATTCTTAGCTGCTGCCTCCCGTAGGAGTCTGGGCCGTGTCTCAGTCCCAGTGTGGCCGTCCACCCTCTCAGGCCGGCTACTCATCGTCGCCTTGGTAGGCCGTTACCCCACCAACCAGCTAATGAGCCGCAGGCTCATCTGAATGCGGAGCCGAAGCTCCTTTCTTCCTCCCAACCTTCGTCAGAAGGACCGTATCCGGTATTACCCCATGTTTCCATAGACTATCCCAGACACCCAGGCAGATTACCTACGTGTTACTCACCCGTTCGCCACTCTCAAAATACCGAAGCATTTCTACCGTTCGACTTGCATGCTTAAAACGCGCCGCCAGCGTTCGTTCTGAGCCAGGATCAAACTCTCCGTGATAGTATGTTTAGCGTCCGAAGACGCTAACTTTCACTTTCGTTTTCCCCTCGCCATTCAATATGACTCGGAAGCCCTTACACTTTCCTTATCTCTCTTCCCTTCTCTCAATTTCTTATGTCAAATAGCATTGTGCACCTGCAGCCTCCGCCGCAGGACACCAGCCCTTTATATCAGAAAGGGCATCATTATGTCAACAAGTTTCAGAAAGTTTTTTGTAATCATCCTGCGGCTGATTAGAACACCAAGTGTCAAGCGCCGCATGATAGTACAATTCAATAAACCGTACTGAATGCTCTGTTAACATACTCAAAAGAATCATTCTCGTCAAGAGGTGTTTCAGCATTTTTTTTCGTATCCCTGCAGTGGAATTTACCGGTATGTTCAGCTATACTGTCCTGGAACTACATCTTCTCAAGGAGCTGCTTATGCGCTTAGTATTCTTAGGCCCCCCAGGTGTCGGTAAAGGCACCATCGCTGAAATAACCAAGGATGCATTCTGCATTCCCCACATCTCAACCGGAGACCTGTTCCGCCGGCACATCAAACAGGAAACGCACCTGGGAACTGAAGTGAAAAAGATTCTTGCATCAGGGGAGCTGGTTCCAGACTCAATCACCATCGATATGGTGAAGGAACGTCTGAAGGACCAGGATGCGCAGAAGGGATTTATCCTTGACGGGTTTCCAAGGACCATAGCCCAGGCTGATGCACTGAAGGAAATCACCGACATTGATTATGCACTGAACTTTACAGCTCCCAAGGAACTGATCATCAAACGTCTTTCCGGCAGGCGGGTGGCAAAGCATTCCGGCAAAATCTATCATATGACATACAATCCCCCGAAGGAACCGGGCAAATGCGATATTACCGGCGAACCCCTGATCCAGCGTCCCGATGATCAGGAAGAAGCGATTGCAAAGCGCCTGAACGTGTACCATGATCAGACCGCTCCCCTGATAGACTACTACCAGGCAACAGGGCTTCTTAGGGATATTGATTCATCGGGAACACCGGAAACTATTTTTGCTCAGGTTCTTGAGACTCTTCAGCAGAGCGGTCATCAAAAATAAGGTCCGCGAGTTCATCAGGAAGCATGATCCGCAGTTGCTGTGCATGCTGCGGATCATCTGCATAGAGCTTCAGCACCTCAGCGGCCGTCTCTTTTTCTAACTGTTCAATCACAGTAAGCATGTCGTCATACCGCTGGAAGGTTATGTATGATGCAATAAGCGGTTCAAAAACCCGTCTATCCTTGGGATGTTTCCGGTATGCTTCCTCTATCCACAGAAGCTGGTCATGCTCATCAAGCTGTCGGTCAATCTCGTACAGTGAAAGCAGCAGCTCCAGTTCAAGCCCCAGGAAGTCAAGCAGCAGCATTGCCTCATCACGTGCTTCCTTGAACTTCCCTGCATCAATAAGCAGAAGCATACGGGCTTTTCGGGCATCCGTATCGCCCGGATCAATATCTGTTATCATCCGGTAGACATCAAGGGCTTCGGCTGAGCGGTCAGCCCGCATCAGGCTCCAAGCCCTTCGGCTGAGCACCCGGGTGTTCTTCGGATCCTGGAGAGCCAGGAGGTCAAGCTGCTTCAAGGCATCCTCATGACGCTCCATACGGGTTAAGGCATGGGCAAGATTGAAGGAGGCATCCCGCAGGCTGGGATTCACCTCCAGGGCCCTTTGATAGGCACGCACTGCCTCCTGGTTTGAACCAAGCCTCAGATAGGCATTCCCCAGGCTGTAGTACGCATGGGAAAGCTCCTTCTTTTCTTCAGAAAGAGTTGATGTTGCACATCCTGCAAGCATGCACATCAGCACAGCCAGCACCGTCATCAGCTTCATGCATCAGCTCCTAGATACCGAGTACGGTTTCCTCAATCTTACGAATCTGAGACCTGTAGAGATTTGCAATCGTTGATCCGTAATCCGCAACAAGCTGAATAATATTCCTTGGATACTCCTCGTCTGTGCCGTTTATCCTGTCCCCTGCATCGCCAAGGCCTGGAAGGATGTAGGCATCCTCATTGAGCACCGGGTCCATCCATAATGTATAGACCTCAGCATGCTCAAGGGCACGGACGATACGAAGCGATCCTTTCAGGGCAGAAATGACGTTTACAAACTTAATCGACCGGGGCCGCACGTTTTTGGTGTGAAGGTACTTAATAATCGTAACAAGACTGCCCCCGGTAGCATTCATCGGATCAGCAAACACCAGGTCCCGGTCGTGAAGGTCCTCAAGGCGAAAATAAGACCGGTCCAGGTCAAGAACATACTCCATGTTGTGCTCCTTTTTTGCATCATCCCGCTTGATGCGGAACAGTGCAAAGGGGGGAACATAATTTGTGGAGGAGTATTCCTGGATCTCCTTGCTGACGATCATGGAAGGCAGCAGTGCGCCCCGGAGCATCACGCACATCACCGTGTTTTCAATCACATTATCAACATCAGGAATCTTATGGACCGCATAGTTCTGCACCGGATTCGTCACCGGAGTCCTGGTTACCAGATAGTTTTTCCGGTTTCCCGAGTTATCAGCAAAAGCCAGGTTGAACAGCAGCTCATAGGCACGCTGTATATAATAGACAAACTCATGATGCTGGGTATCCGGATCCCGAAGCTTGGCAATCAGCCGTGAAGCCTCTCCGTGAGACTCCTTCGGAGTGGCGAATGAATACACATGGATTGACGGCTCACTGCTGACAATCTCCATCATAGCCTTGCCCATCGTATCATAGAGATCAATCATCTCCTGCTTGGACTGTCTGATCCTGTGTTCGTAGGTGCCCTTTGAAATGATGCGGAACAGCTGTATTGCCTGGTCATAGTACCGGTGCATCCTATCCAGGTGCTTCTTGTCCTGATCAGTAAGATATCCGTCAAGGTCTGCCGCACTGAGAACAACCTTTTTTTCCATAACGCCTCCCGGTTAACCATACTAGTACGAAATATCATGGATAGTCAAATCCAAAATATGCTGCACTGCACACCATGGAAGGAATATGTTCCGAGGCACCTCACTAAGGTATTTGCGGGGTATTTTTTGCTTACAACGTCTGTTCCATACGATTCGACATAATGCTCGCAAGCAGCCAATTGGAGCGAAGCGCAGCTGAAGATTCGCCCATATACGATATGTTCTCTGTTTAATCATAGTGCATCCACATTCTAATAACCTTAACGATTTTCTCTTCTTCCAATACTTGATAGACTATTCGATGTTGAATAGTAATTCTTCTGGAAAATGCACCTGTAAGATCTCCAATCAGTTTTTCATATGGCGGATAATCACAAAACGGGTTTGTCTTAATAATGTTCAACAGCCCTTCTGCGTTCTTTTTTAAATTTGATGAGGACAGCTTTCTTGCATCTTTTTGTGCTTGCTTCGTAAATAATATCTTATACATCACCAGTTCAATTCATCAGACAAATCTTCGATCGGTGTATTCATTCCCTCAATTATTGATTCTCTCATACCTGGAATTGAAACTAATAGTAATGTTTCTTGAATGCTCCTCCAATCTTCTTCCCCAACAAGAACTGCATTTGAATCCTTACCAGTTATTTCTACAGGTTCATGAGTCAAATTAACTTTCTGTACCAGCTTATACAAATCTTTTCTTGCATTTGTAACATTTACACTGCTCATATCACACCTTCGTACGCAATTGCGTACGTATAATATATCCATTTCAACATTCAATGTCCAGAGAAATACTTGATGACATTCGAGATTCCCCGACTCCGAGGCAACGACGGTTTTCAGCACATGCGGAGCTATAGGGGTTTTTTTTATTTTGGGCAACCTGCCTTTTAAAGATATTCAAATCCTGAATCCATGCTATACTGCACACCGTGGAACGAATATGGTCCTTTCCGCCTGTAATCAGAGGGGATGCAAGGATTCTCATTCTCGGCTCCATGCCGGGTAAAGCTTCCCTTGAGGCAGGGGAATACTATGCCCATCCAATGAATCAGTTCTGGATGATCATCAGACGGCTTGCTGCGCAGGAAGAATGGAGGGATTACCAGCATAAACAATTCTCTCTTCTCAATGCCGGCATCGCTCTCTGGGATGTGGTCCGCAGCTGCACAAGAATCGGCAGCAGCGATTCACGAATTCAAGATGCGGCGGTTCATGACATACCTTCATTATTGTCGATGCATCCGTCGATTCAGGAAATATATTTTAACGGAGCGAAAGCTCAAGAGCTGTTCCAGCGCCGTTTCAAACTGCACCGCGGCATCCGCCTCCCCTCCACCAGCCCCGCATGCACCATGCCGCTGGAGGAAAAAATCAGGGCATGGTCGGCAATTCTGCAATATGTTTCATGAAGGAAACAGGGTGCAGTCAGCATGTGCCCCATGCATCAAGCATCTTAATCAAAAACAGATAGTCCTTAAGTGATACCGTGGGAGGGATGCTGTGGTCTGAATGATAGATGTATCCCCCTCCCTCCATAGCCTGAGGTATCTTTCTTCGAATTTCCTTCTCAATTGAATCAGCTCCGCCGGAGAGCATACGCTCATCAATATTCCCCCAGAAGGTAATGCGGTTCCCATATTCCTTCTTAAGGTGGGTAACATCCATGCCCGTATTTGCCTGGAGCGGCTGGATCACATCAATCCCGGCATCAATGAACGACGGTATGAGAGACTCAACATACCCGCAGCTGTGTATAAAGAAGTACATATTGTTGTCATGAAGAAAATCCCCCAGCTTCTTATGAAACGGCCATATCAGCTGCCGATAGCTTTCCGGGGACATCAGGGTAGAGCGTGTGCTTCCCAGGTCCTCTATCATCCAGTACCCGTCAGGTCTGATTCCCTGATCAAGGGCATATGAGAGAACTTCAATAGTCAAATCTGTAACAGCTGCAAACATCTCAGTCATCAAAGCAGGATCAAGCGCTGTGTCCATCAGCGACTGGTCATACCCGTGGTACCTCCAGACTGCTTCAAAGGGGCCGTACCCGTTTAACAAGATAAAATTCTCCCGCATTCTGAAGGATTTGTACAGAACAGACGCGTCATCCCATGATATATCATCTCCATGGCGCAGGAAAAAAGAGGTACTGTCAATCCTGGATGCATCCTTCGGGTCCAGGACAAACCTGCCTTTGACCTTCTGCCATGCATCCCGGTCAGGGGCTGCATGCCATAAAAGCTCCAGGGTCCTTGATTTGTGCTTAATTTTTCTCACCTGATACCCGCACCGGTCGGTAATCAGCATGTTCTCATGATCCTCTGAATCCACAGATACAGGCCACCTCATTGAGTTGTCCAAATACAGCATGTCAATATCAAACCCTAACCAGTCGTTCATGGGATTTCCAATCATGCGCTGTGTGTCATCAAAGCTGATTACCCGATTCTTCTGAGGAACCATGTCATCAAGTCCATCCTCACGAAAGGATATCAGGGTATCCTCCCAGAAAGAATCATACCGCGGCACCCTGTCAGCTTCCCTTCCTGTGAGCATCCGGATGACCCGTTGTTTTCCTGTCATAGTGCAACTCCTTGAATGCAGTATAGTTGGTCATAGAAAAACAGGGTATACTGAAATACGTCCACATATCAGGAGAACAGGCGTGTTTCAGCAGGCTGGAGGAGCCGACATGACTTCACACGACATTGAAGGAACAGTAATATCCCTGGAACTTGAAGGGCTGGTGTTTGATGTTCTTCTCGACAGCGTCTTCACCAGCCATCCGCCGGACTGGTATGCAGGAATCCATTCCCATGGGGAATTTGAAGTCCATTATGCTGTCAGCGGCAGCGGTGTAATGCATGCAGGCGAAACTTCCTTTGCCTTGGAACCTCAGATGCTGTGCCTCGTAAGGCCTAAGGTATACCATCTTCAGACAACGGAATCAGGCACATCCATGCAGAAATACTGCCTGAGATTCAGCGTCAGGGATTCAAGCACTGCAGCTTCCAGCTCCCAGCTCACAGCCAAAGATACGATCCTTCAGATTCTCTCTCGTCATGATCATTTCTGTGCGCGGTTTGTCAGCAAAACAGAAGAGCTCCTCCATGAAATCCGCAATGAGCTTCATAAACGAGAACTGGCCTATATGACTCAGGTGCAGTCAAAGCTTGCCCAGCTTCTGGTTCTTACCTTTCGGGCACTGAACCAGGACAGATCTGAAAAGACTGCTGCCTTGCAGTCACCTGTGGGTATGCGAAGAATTCAAGTTATGGACACCTTTTTTGCCCTCAGATATGCAGAAGCGAGCACACCAGCAGATATGGCACAAGCACTGCATGTCAGTGAAAGACACCTGAACAGAATTATGAAAAAAACCTACGGCTGCACCTTCAAGCAGAAGATGACTGCAGCCAGAATGGAAGCTGCAAAACTTCTGCTTGTTAATACCTCCATGACTTCAGAACAAATATCTGAAGCCGTAGGGTACAGCAGTCCGAGCAGTTTTCACCAGGTATTTAAAACATGTACCGCCATGACTCCCCGCAGATACCGAATAGTCCGAAGAGAGAATATGCACGAAGGACCTGCGTCATGAAAAATCTCAAGTCTGTCAGGATTTCAGCGGCAGGATAATGGAAAAACAGCTTCCCTTCCCTACGGTGCTTTCTGCAGTGATCCGTCCGCCATGGGCTTCTGCAAGATATTTTGTAATAGTCAAACCAAGTCCGCATCCGCCAGTGGAGCGTGACCGTGACGGGTCGGCACGATAGAACCGGTCAAAAATATGGACAAGATCATCCGGTGCAATCCCTGTACCAGTATCAGTCACTTCAAACACCGCAGAAGAACCATCTTTTTTGACACCCACGTCAATTCGATCGCCTTGTTCTGTGCTGGTAAGTGCATTTGACAAGAGGTTTGAAAGCATCTGGTTCAGCCTGCCCCTGTCAGCGGTAATGCTGAAGACTTCACTGTCGGAGTTTTTTTTCAGCACCACCCCCCGCAGATCTCCCTGGGCCCGGTACTGACTTACCACCATGTTCACCGCTTCATCTGCACAGAACTCCTGCATCTGCAGCTTCACACCTCCTGCTTCCACCATGGACAGCTCCTGAAGGTCATCAACAAGTCTTGCCAGCTGGGCGCTTTGCTCATCAACCAGATCAATCCCCTCTTCTGCATCAACCAGACCGTCCTTCATCGCCTCAACATATCCCCGAATATTCGTCAGGGGAGTTCTCAGCTCATGGGCCACATCAGCTGCAAGCATCTTTCTCATCTTCGATGACTGCTGCAGGTCCCATGACATGCGGTTGAAGGCCCGGGCAAGCTCACCGAACTCTCCGGTATGAGGAACTCTCACCTGACGGGAAAAATCACCTCGCCCCACTCGAAGGGCTGAATCGGAAAGTTCCTTCACCGGAGCCGCAATGGCCCTGGATAGGAAGATGGTAACCAGCAGAGCTATACCCACGGCAATGAGACTCCCTACATAGAGAGCGTAATTGATTGATGCGGCCAGCTCCCTGGTCAGTTCAGATTCAATGGTCGGCTCAGGACTGACATAAAGGGTACCCAGCAGACCTTCTCCCCGGTGATGAATCAAAGGACGGGAAGACCAGTCTTCGGGTTCAAAAAACTCCCCAAGAAGTTCTCCCTGTGAATCAGCTATCACCGTTCCGTCATATGCAGTCAGAATGACACGCTGCCCGGAAAGCACCTCCATCTCCTCAATATAGATGGCAATATCATCCCATCCCCCGCCATGGGCATAGTAGCCCAGAAGCCAGTGCTCCATCCTCAGCAGGTACAGCCGTTCGGTCCTCTCCTCATAGACAACAATCTCCTGCTCGGCACCCTGCTTGACATACATGACGCTTGTCCCAACAGCTGCCAGGATTACCGCAAGAAAGGCTGCAAACAGCTTTACCTGTAGTTTGTTCATACATCCTCATCTTCCCGAAACGCATACCCAATTCCGAAGACAGTCCTGATCCGTTCACTGAATTCTTCGTGTGCTTCTTTCAGCTTTTTCCTCACATTCCTGATATGGACATCGATAGTTCTCTCATCCCCTTCGAAGTCATACCCGCAGGCAGCTTCAGCAAGCTGTGCACGGGTAAGGACCCTTCCCGGTTCCCGGACCAGGGCAGCAAGGAGCTTGAACTCTGTGGGAGTCAGCTGGAGGTGATTCCCGTCAAGGACTGCCTGCCGTTTATCCAGGTCAATGTGCAGCAGTCCCGAAGCAAGCACCGACGGTCCGCGTCTATGGTATGCATCAGGAAGCCTTCTCAGCACTGCCTTCACCCGAGCAGCAAGCTCCCTCGGGCTGAAGGGCTTCACCACGTAATCATCAGCACCGACCTGAAGCCCGGAAAGCCGGTCCTCCTCGGTGATCCGTGCGGTAAGCAGGATCACCGCCACATCCGATTCCTCCCGGAGGGTTCTGCATACCGAAACTCCGTCAAGTCCTGGAAGCATCACATCAAGAACAATCAGATCCGGTTTTTTCTCCCGCGCCGCTTCAAGAGCCTTCAGACCGTCATAGGCCGTAAATACCCGGTATCCATCCTTCACAAGATAGAGCCGAATGAGTTCAACTGTTCTTCTGTCATCATCAACCACAAGCACTTTGTTATTCATCGGTGTTAGTATATCACAGGAAAAATATATTCTTTAGAGAAAAAATCTTCACAGAATCTTAACAACTGTGCTGCATGGTTACTATGTAGACCATCAAATCGAATAAGGAGTCTGAAATGAAAAAAATCATAGTACGCTCAGCGCTGCTTCTGATCGCTGCGGCAGTCATCCTGGTGACTGCGGGCTGCTCTCCAAGGACCCCGGCTCAGCCGAGACTGAGACTGGAAATTACTGCACCCGCCGCACGGGCTTCAGTGACCGATCCGATTGTTACCGTCACTGGAATCGTATCTGATCCCGCCGCACGGGTGACTGTAAGAGAGACCCCAGTGCAGGTAGGGTCCGACGGAGCATTTTCCCATCCCGTTGATATGAATTACGGAAGCAACTCCATTGGAGTCAGGGCAACCCTTGAAGGACAGAATCCCGTCACCAGAACCCTGACAATCACTAGGAACCTGGTCCTTGATGTCAGTTCACCGCTTGATAAAAGCTCTGCGGCTGAAGAGATTGTTACGGTTTCGGGGAACATCTCCGATACTGCAGCCAAGGTGTTCATTAACGGGGAAGAGATCAGCATTGGAGAAGACGGTTCATTCTCCTCCCCGGTAAAGCTCTATTATCTCACCACTACCATCAACATCACCACATCACTGGAGGGTGTTGATCCCATCACCCGGCTGGTTACGGTAACTCGGGCTCAGTAGTCTGTAACCGGACCGGTACTTCCCTCTTCTCCTGCTTCCCGCTCCTAGGGGAAGCAGGAGCTTCTTTTTTTCGAAAGCACCTGCTGATAGATGAACAAATACTCTAAATTTGCATTATGTCCTATGAAAACCCACCGCTTCATGGTATGATGAATGGAAGTAAAAAAGGAGCACTTCATTAACCAGTCTGCACGATATGCAATTATCATGTTTCTTCTTATCACCTCTGCGACAGCTGTTTTCGCAGAAGAGACTATCAGTGAGTTTTGGGAATCCGTCTTTGAACAGCACGGGACGGTGATGCTGCTCATAGATGCCGAATCAGGTTCCATCGTACGCTCGAATCAGGCAGCCCGGGAGTTTTACGGCTATTCCCGAGATGAACTGGAATCTCTTACCATCGATTCCATAAATATGATGACTCCTGATGAAGTGACATCCGAGATCCAGGCTGCAGCCCGACAGCAGAGAAACTACTTCATCTTCCCCCATCGTCTTTCTGACGGTTCTGTCCGTACAGTGGAGGTCTATTCCTGGCCGGCAGGACCTGCGAGCAGCCTGCTGTTTTCCATAATCCATGACGTTACTCAACGAGTTGAAACCCGGCAGGCACTTCAGGAATATACCCGACGTCTTGAACGTGCCGAAGTGATCACGAAGCTTGGGCATTGGGAGTTTCATCTCTCAGACAATGCGGTCTTCGCCTCTGAAGGGGCAAAACAGATATACGGCTTCACCGGAGATACCTGGACCATTCCGGAGGTCCAGGAAATTCCCCTTCCGCAGTATCGGGAAATGCTCGACCAGGCTATCATAGACCTGGTGCAGTACGATATCCCCTATGACGTGACCTTTTCTTTGTTTCGGGAGCAGGACGGTAAGACAGTGACAGTCCGCTCTATAGCCGAGTATGACCATGAAGACCATGTCATTTTTGGATCCATCCTTGACATCACGGAATTTGAAGCGGCCATGGCCTCCCTGGAGCGGCAGAAGGACTCAACCATCAGTACAATGGTGCTCTTTCTGCTGTTCATGACCGCAGCAGCCGCTGTTCTGGTAAAGCTGCTGCTGGACAGAAAGAAACATGCGGAAAAACTCGCAGAAAGCGAACAGGAGTATCGGCATCTGTTTGCATCAAACCCGAACCCCATGTGGATATATGATCCTGCTTCACGCCGGGTGCTGGAAGTCAACAATGCCGCTTCCCGGATCTACGGATATTCCCGTGAGGAATTTCTCGCCATGGACCTCAGGGACCTCTTCGGGAAAGATTCACCCTGCGAAGGCATGAACCAAGATAATAAGGACCTGCAGAACTCAGTTATGATCACCCATCGTACAAGGGACCAACGTGAAATTTCGGCGGAAATTTCCTGCCATGGCCTGCAGTGGAATTCATCACCCTGTCTGCTGGTCCTTGCCGTCGATATGACCGAAATCCTGCAGGCCGAAGCACAGCGGAGGGTGCTTGAGCAGCAGCTTCATCAAGCAAAGAAACTTGAATTCACCGGCAGACTTGCCGGGGGCATTGCCCATGATTTCAACAATATGCTTGGAGTAATTATCGGACATGCTGAACTCTCCATGCAGCTGGCTGCCCCGGACAGCCCGCTGCTGCCGTCATTACAGGAAATCCGCCAGGCCGCTGAGCGCACCGCAGAAATCACCCGTCAGCTTACAGCCTATGCCAGCAGGCAGATTATCAGTCCAGTTCCCTGTCTGCTTAGCGCCAAAGTCCGTGACATGGCCCCTTTTCTTGAAGAGCTTGCTGGAAGTGAAGTTACCGTCCATTACGATCTTGATGAGAAGATTCCCCCCGCAGCTGTTGATCCCGATCAGTTTGACCAGATGCTCACGAACCTGGCCATGAATGCCGTTGACGCCATAGAGAAGAAAGGGTCAGTAACCATTGAGGTGAAGCACTCAATATGCGTGCCCCCGGCTTCGCAGGAAAGTCCCGAAAACTTTGTGATCGTGAGAATCACAGATACCGGATGCGGCATGGATGAGCATGCCCGGGAAAACCTCTTTGAACCGTTTTTCACCACCAAGAGCACCGGAAAAGGCACCGGTCTGGGCATGGCCATGGTGTACGGTGCGGTCATGCAGAACAAGGGATATATCGATGCTGCCAGTGAACCGGGAAAGGGTACCGCAATAACCCTGTACTTTCCCGCCCTGGATGGAGAAAAGCTGGCAGTTGCGTCAGGGAAGCTCAGTGAAAACGATCACTCATAGCCTTTTCGGATGACAGCAGTTTCTTTGGTGAAATTCTTTCATATCCCCTGTGAAAAAATGCACAAGTAGCGTATACTGTGGTTGCATGAATGTTTTTTCACTGGAATATCTGCCGGCGGCAGCTGTTCTTACAGACCATGGGGGGACCGTTGTTTCCATAAACAGCAGGGCAGCAGCACTGCTGAATACCAGCACACTTTTGGGAAAGCATGTTTCGGCGCTCTCTCCCGGCATCATACCGGTTATCCATGCTGGTATCGGGACATGCGAGTTTACCATCCCCGGCAAAGGACAGATTACCGCAGAAATTGAGACCTCCTCCATGCCGCTGCATGGAGAAACCCATTTTCTCAGCATCATCCGTGAGGTCCCGAAGTTCTACTACTGCGCCGCCTCTTTTTTTGAACATTCCCGTGACGGCGTGGTGGTAATTAACCTCAACCACCAGGTAAAAACCGCCAACAGCAGGTTCTGTTCCATGATCGGGTACTCCGAGGAGGAACTTAAATCACTGCATACCTGGGACTACGATCTTCTGGCCACTGAGGATGACATCAAGCGGGAATTTTCTGCAGAAAAGTTTTCCGAAACAGTCATAGAATCAAAGCATCGGAGGAAAGACGGATCCTGTTATGATGTAGAGGTTTCCATCACCCCGATACGGATCCATGATGAACCGGTGTACCTCTGCATCTGCCGAGACATTACTGAAAAGAAGACAGCAGAACTTGCCCTAATGGAATCAGCACGGACCATGAGGGAAACCCTGGAACGTATTCAGGATGCCTTTACATCCTTCGACAGTTCATGGCATTACGTGTATGTGAATCAGCGGGCTGCGGAAATCCTCGGCACACCGGCAGAAGAGCTTATCGGGAACAAGATCTGGGACCTGTTCCCGGAGCTGGCGGATACGGAGATCGGCGGACTCATGCTGCAGGCTGCTTATGAAAAACGGCATATACAAGCTGAGAAATATGATGAAATCCTCAAGGTCTGGCTGAACGTAAACATCTATTATTCAGAAAACGGGATAAGCGTCTTTTTTCAGGATATCTCACTGCAGGTGAATCAGCGCATGAAAGAGGAGATGCAGCATGCTTTTCAGCAGGTAATTGCTGAGACCTCCTTTGACTTTCTCAGTGCCGATGAATCAACCTTTGCAGAAAAAACCGACAGGATGCTGCAGCAGTTCGGTGAACTGCTGAAAGTTGAACGAAGCTATGTACTGCTGGCATCGGACAATTTTGAATATTTCACCATGACCAACGAATGGTGCAGTCCCGGAACAGCCTCTGTGTTCGACCTGTACCGCAGAACCCTGCCGGAAAAGTATCGCTATATTGTCTCTCTCATGGATACCGGTGATGAAATTGCATTCAGCAGCATCGAGGATCTTCCTCCTGAGGCCGAGGACGAGAAACAGCTGCTTCTTGAAGAGAACATTAAGTCCATCCTGCTGCTGCCGATACGCATCGAAGGCAGGATACTAGGAATGCTGGGATTTGACGCAGTCACAAGGCATAAAGACTGGGACCCTTCACAGGTTTCGCTGCTTAAGGTGGCGGCAAATCTGCTTGCTGAGGCACTGACTAAACTTGACATAGAGAAGCGGCTTGTCACTGAGAGCCGACGGCTCAACAGCATCATTGACGGGACTAAGGTCGGCATCTGGGAGCATAACCTTGAAACAAAAGAACTGACGGTCAATGAGACCTGGGCTGCCATGCTTGGGTACTCCATTCAGGAACTCTCCCCGGTGACTATGGATACCTGGAGAAGGCTGACTCATCCGGAAGATGCACGAATGGTGAAGAAACTCAGCGACAAGCTTGAAGCCAGGGAACTTGAATTTTTTGAGTGTGAAATCCGCATGCGCCATAAGGACGGAAGATGGATCTGGGTGTACGCCCGAGGAAGCATCCCCGAATGGACCATCGAGGGAACCCCCAGGATATTCTCCGGCACCCATCAGGATATTTCACAGCGGAAGCACTATGAAGAAATGATGAGATATATTATTGAGCACACCAGAAGCGCCATAGCAGTCCATGACCGGGATCTGAACTATATCTTTGTCAGTCAGCGCTACCTGGATGAGTTCGGAATACAGGAAAACATCATCGGCAGGCACCATTATGAGGTGTTTCCCGACCTTCCGAAGAAATGGCGTGATGTGCACCGCCGCTGTCTGGCGGGGGAAGTCATCTCCAGGGATGATGATCATTTCCAGCGCTCCGACGGTACGCTTGAATGGACCAGCTGGGAATGCAGGCCCTGGTTCACTTCTGAGGGTGAGATTGGTGGAATTATCGTATATACCGAGGTGATCACCCAACGAAAGCAGGCGGAACAGCAGCATGAGCGGCTTCAGGAGCAGCTTGCCCAGACCAGCAAAATGGAATCGGTCGGACGCCTGGCCGGGGGAGTTGCCCATGACTTCAACAACATGCTTCAGGCCATTATCGGACATGCCGAACTGGCATTGGAAGAAGCCTTACCGGAGAGCTCCCTGCGCAGCAGCCTGGAAATGATTCTCCAGGCTGCTGAGAAATCCGCCAACCTGACAAGACAGCTCCTGGCCTATGCCCGCAAACAGGCGGTACGGCCGCAGATATTGAACATGAACCATGCTGTGGTCAGCATGACAACCATGCTGAAACGGCTCATCGGTGAAGAGATTGAGCTCATTCTCCACCTTGAGCAGTCGCTGTGGAATACTTGGATCGACCCGGCACAGCTCGACCAGGTGCTGATAAACCTCTGCCTGAATGCCCGGGACGCAATTAAAAATCATGGAGAAATCATCATCAGCACCAGCAACAGGATTTCTGAGAACGGAAAGATGACGGAGCTCTGCATCAGGGATACCGGAGCCGGCATGAACCAGGATGTGCTGGACAAGGCCTTCGAACCCTTTTTCACCACAAAACGCCTGGGAGAGGGCACCGGTCTCGGTCTTTCCATGGTCTACGGAATAGCTGCCCAGAACGGAGGGGAGGTGTTTATCAAAAGTGCCCCTTCACAGGGAACAACGGTAACCGTACTGCTTCCCAGAAGCGCTGATTCTTCCGAAGAACCCGTTTCAGACCAGCCCCACGGACGTATATATCATCCGGGGATCATTGCCGCTCTGGTGGTGGAGGATGATCAGAACATACTCACCCTGGTGAAGACCATCCTGAAAAAGATGGGCCACCATGTGTACACCGCCGCCTCCCCTAAGGAAGCCCTTGAACTGGCAAAGACCATCCAGCTGAAACTCGACCTCCTGATAACCGATGTTGTGATGCCGGGAATGAACGGATATGAATTCTCCAGGGAAATTGCCTCTCTCTACAATGACATCAGCATTCTCTTCATGTCGGGATATACCGCCGATGTGCTGCCTCACCAGGAAGTTCTGCATGAAAAACTGCATTTTATCCAGAAACCCTTTACTGCTGCCGAACTGGATAAAAAAATTCAGGAGGTGCTCTATCGGTAACCGCATTTCCAGGGAAGAAATACCGATACTATTTACTTGCCAAAACCCATGGTTACGGCTATGGTGGAATGTATAAAGTTACAGGTCAGCCGGCATTCTGCCTCCTGATGCAGAGCGCCTGCAGACCAGGGAAGTGCAGATGAGCAATTCAGATTTCCAGACCCTTCATGATATTGGGGTACAGGCATCCGATGCTTTGCTAGTAACCGATGCATCCGGAACGGTAGAATATGTAAATACCGGATTTACTGAGATGACGGGATATGATCCTGTTGAGGTCATCGGGAAAAACCCCAGCATGCTCAGCAGCGGTCAGACTGCGGCATCTCAATATAAAAACCTCTGGGATACGGTCCTTTCGGGAAAACCCTGGAGCGGCTTACTGATCAACAGGAAAAAAACCGGTGAAATCTACCATGATTACTCCTGCATCTATCCGATGCTTGACATCCAGGGGCAGGTTAATAAACTCATCGGGTTCAAAACGGAAATCAACAGCCTCCAGGAAGCAAAACTGCTGAACGCTGCTCCCGGGACTGATTTTTTTTCTCCGCTGTTCTCCAATCCCTTCATCGGAATATGCTTCATCATGTTCAGTACTCCCATTGAATGGATGAACATCAAGCACCGAGAAAAGGTGCTTGAGGAGCTGTTGGAAACCATGGAAATCACTGCGGCAAACAGCGCATTTTCCATGCTCTACCGCATTGACCCCGGAGATATTGCCGGTATGAAGGCAGCTGATCTTTTCAGGAAAACTGCTTCAGAAAAGAAATCCCAGATGGCACAGGCCTTTGACTCCGGAACCGCAAGCTCATCATCCTTCGAAGAGAAATGTGACGGTACTGAGATGCAGGTAACCGGATGCTTTACAAGTCTGTGCAACCGAAGAGGCCGCATCACCGGGCTGTGCGTACTTCAGCATGAACTCTCACAAGAGAACCCCAAGACGGCCGAGGAAAGCACTCCAGGGTTCCTGGAAAATGCCGGCCATACCCTGCTTACCCCGCTGAATGCCGTCATGGGATTCTCCCAGCTTGCAGACCGGACCGATTCCCTGGCAGAAGTCCGGGGATACATGCGGAAAATACGTGAGTCCTCCCAGGAGCTGATACATGTGATCCAGGAGCTCCTTACGATTTACGGAACCCAGCGGAACATTGATACCGAGGGAGCAAGCCCCTTTAACATCAGGAATACCATGCAGTCCCTCTGCGAACAAACCCGGGAACTGGCACTGGGGAAACCGATAGAAGTTCACATGGACATTGACCCTTCCCTTCCTGAAATGCTGATTGGTAAAGTTAATCGGATTCACCATATCTTGAAGAAAATCATTGAAAATGCCGTTCAGTATTCAGTTCAGGGAACCATTGCACTGAAAGCTGAGCTTGTCAGCCTGTCTGAAGATTCTGCTGAAGTGCGCTTCACCATCTCTGATACCGGCATCGGCATCGCACCTGAACATATGGAAAGGATATTTCAGCCCTTCTACGTTGCCTGTCCCGCATCATTTCTCAGCAAAACAGGTGCTGGACTTGGACTGACCTCTGCAAAACAGTTTTCTGACCTGATCGGAGCAGATCTGAAGATCACATCTGAAATTGGGAAAGGAACTTCCATCACCTTGGCTGTCAAACTGACCGCTGTGAAGACAAGCAGTGAAGCTTCTGTGCCTTCTGATAACGTACGCACGCAGCCTCATCCTGGAGACCTTGAGGGCATCAAGGTGCTTGTTGTTGAGGACAACCTGCTTAATCAGGAACTCATCGATCATCTGCTGCGCAGCATCGGAGCTGTTCCCCGCATTGCCTCCTCCGGAGAGGAGGGCCTTTCCGCCCTTGAGGAAGACACCTATGATGTGGTGCTGATGGATATACACCTCCCTGGGATCAGCGGATATGAAACTGTACGCAGAATCCGGATAAACCCTGCCTATGAAAAACTGCCGATCATTGCCGTTACGGCAAACACCCTTGAAGGGGAAAAGAAGCGGTGCCTGGATGCAGGAATGAACGACTATCTGCCCAAACCAATTGACTTTGTTAAGTTTACTGAGAAAATTGCAAGCTGGGTCTCCGTCTCTCAGCCCGCCCCTGAGATACATGAGGTATTGAACACCTCTCTTGCCTTACAGCGTATTGACAACGACATCCAGCTGTACAGGAACATACTCTCCCGGTTTCTTTCCAACCATGAGCAGCAAGTCAGGGAGCTCCAGAAGGCTGCAGAAGGCGCCGCCTGGGCTGAAGCAGAACATATAGCCCACACCATGAAGGGCGTTGCAGGGTACATCGGGGCGGCTTCACTCTATGAAACCTGCAGAATGATGGAGGAGACCTCTTCACGTGGAGACAGCACCTCTATGCAGCAGCTCCTCATCCGTCTTGATAAAGAGTCTGCGCGCATACGCTTTGCGGCAGCTGATTATCTGTCCAAGAAAGATGCCCCGATGATGAATAAAACTCCAGTGTCCAGGGATCAGTTGAAAAAAGATTTTTCTTCTCTTATACAGCTGCTGGACCAGTACGATTTAGCTGCCAATGAGGTATTTACCTCCCTGGGCACCTATGAAACTGATGATCAGGTCCAGCAGTTCCTGGAGCAGCTGGAGCCGCTCTTGGTCAGCTTTGACTATGACCGTGCATCTGAGAGCATTAAGAATTTCTTTAAAACCTATTTTTCCTGACAGGATGACCACATGGAAGAGATTGCCTTGCTTGAACAGAAAACAACCATATTGATTGTAGACGACAGTCCGGAGACCATCGAGATAGTAAACAGCGCACTGCCCAAGGGATACCGCAGAAAAGCAGCAGTCAATGCCGACATGGCATTCAAAATCCTTGAAAGCGACGATCTCCCTGATATCATCCTGCTTGATATCATGATGCCGGGCATTGACGGGTTTGAATTCTGCAGCACCATAAAACAGAATGAGAGGCTCAAGGACATACCCGTAATATTTCTCAGCGCAGTAAACAGCTACGAAAACAAGGTGCACGCATTTTCTGTAGGAGCTGTTGACTACATCACTAAACCCTTTGATACGGATGAAATCAGGGCACGGCTCAATACCCACGTAAAACTGTACAATCTTCAGCGTCAGCTGGAGACCTACAACCGCCAGCTGGAACAGCTGGTGAGGAACAAGGTTGATGAAATTACCGAAAGCCAGGTTGCCACCATCTATGCGCTGGCAAAGCTTGCGGAATCCCGTGATTCCGATACTGGATACCATATTGACCGGGTTGCAGCTTTCTGCCGACTGCTTGCAGAAAAGCTGAAGGATGTCCCTGAGTACCAGGAAATGATTACCGATGAATTTATTGACAACATCTTCAAAGCAAGTCCCCTTCATGACATCGGAAAAGTGGGTATCGATGACGCCATCCTGCGGAAACAGGGGATTTTGAGTGAGAAAGAATATGAGATCATGAAATCCCATACCGAAATCGGAAACAACACCCTGCAGGAAGTTCACAACCGATACCCTGACAATAAGTTTCTGGAAATCGGGATGGAAGTTACCAGATACCATCATGAAAAATGGGACGGTACGGGATACCCAAAGGGGTTAAAAGGATGCGATATTCCCCTTCCGGCACGAATCATGGCTGTAGCAGATAATTATGATGCCCTGAGGTCAAAACGCCCCTACAAAGAAGCATTTTCCCATGAAAAAACTCTCTCCATCATGAGCAGGCAGTCGGGGATCCATTTTGACCCCAATATATTTCAGGTGTTTATCGAACACGAGCATCTGTTCAAAGAGATCTTTGAATCATCAAATTAGCACTTATCATCTTGCAGATACCCCGGGAGTGTCATAGCATATATTCATGGTGTATATCTTGCTGACTGCATCAGCCGTCCTGGCTGCAGCATCCACCCGCAGCATCCCTGCTTCACTGCTGCTGTTCTTCTCCTTCGCTCTGATCCTCTCAATGCTCCAGCAGATTCCGCTGTGGGCAGGAGCAGTGTCTCTTATGATGCTGGTTCCTTCCTTTCTGCTGGTAAAACAGGAACGGCGGGAAACTGACACCTCCCATACGGAGCAGAAACTGTGGAGAATCATCCTGCGGCCCTTTGCCGTGCTGTTCATCCCCATAGAAATTCACTTGGGCACTCGACTGGTGCTTGCTCTCATTGGATTGTTAGCGCTGACGGCGGTGATCACGGACATGGTAAGAATGTTTTCCTCAGTGAATATGGACAGACTCTTCAAAAAGGGAGAACGGAAGAAATTCTCCTCGGTCACGACTTTTCTGCTTACCTGTTTCATCCTCTTTCTCGTCTTCTCACCTCCGATATCCTATCTTTCTCTGGTCTTTTTCTCCATCGGCGACCTGTTCGGAAAACTCATCGGACTTCGCTACGGCAGGATTCGGCTTCTCAATCATCGCACACTTGAGGGAACACTGGGTTTCGTCCTCGGCTCACTGTATGCCGGATACATCATATATGTGCTGATTCCCTTTCCTGAGGTGTATCTCTTTGCTGGAGCAGCAGCGGCTGCCCTCGTAGAGCTCTTTTCAAAGGACGTTGACGACAACCTGACGGTAGGAATATGCACCGCCGTCATTCTTCAGGCAGTAAGTTACTTTTTTCTTTTGTGACCGGCTGTTTCCCTGATTTTGCTCCGGGCAACATGCATATTAAGCAGCATGATGCATATCCCAATGCCAAGCACAGCAGCAGCAAGATACCACGGTTTCCCTCCGAATGATACCGGTCCTGCTATCTCAGCAGCTGGGAAGTAACCGGACAGCAGCGTCACCGCAGGGGTCAGAATGAAAAACACAATCGGCACCCATTGGCCGATCGGGTGATCGTACCGGGAAAGCACCAGCCGCACAAAGAGAAATGACGCAGCAAGAGAAACCGCAAACTCCGCTGGAACCAAATAGAAAAACACCCCCATGGCGGTCACTACCCCGCCCCCTCCCCTGAACTGAAAGAACAGCGGTCTGCAGTGTCCGAGAATTGCAGCGACCGAAACGATAAGCTGAAGCACCAGTGAATCGGTATAGAGGCTGAGCAGCATCAGGGGAAGTACGCTTTTTGACAGGTCAAAGAAAAACACCAGAGCCGCCCACTGGATTCCAAGGGTCCGTGCAGTACTGGCAGTTCCTGCGCTTCCGGTGCCTGATTCCCTGATATCCTGATGCTTCAGCCTGCGGCAGAGCAGCACGGAAAGATTAATGCTTCCGTACAAGTACGCAGCAGCGATAATCACCAGGAAGGTCATAAGCACCTCCAATATTATTGTATCACGGGTAATATCAGCAGAATATAGTCTATTTCCTGCAGTCTGCCCATTAATACTGAATAATTATCTTGACG
>PWNW01000169.1 GCA_003557605.1 Spirochaetaceae bacterium | reverse complement strand
TTCGTTCTGAGCCAGGATCAAACTCTCCGTGATAGTATGTTTAGCGTCCGAAGACGCTAACTTTCACTTTCGTTTTCCCCTCGCCATTCAATATGACTCGGAAGCCCTTACACTTTCCGTAGTTTCCTTCCCTTCTCTTTTATCTCTGTCAAAAAACAATCGCGCCTACGGTGTTCCCATGAGCACGCTTGAGTGTTATACCAAATAGATGGGGCAATGTCAACAAGTGCAGCAGCAATTTATCAAAAAAAAGCAAATACCCTGATTCAGGTTCTGATTACTGCCTTCACATATGCGGCCAGGGACAGGAGCGCTGCAGCAGCTCCGAGCACAAATGCTGATATCATAGCTATATACAGCCATTGGACCCAGACTCCTTCAATAGAGAACCTCAGGACCAGGGTATACAGAATTCCAAACATGGAGGAGACAGCATAGATCACCGCCTTAATCTTTCCAAACACCGAAGCTGCCATGGCTGTTCCCTTACTGATCATCACCATACGGAGGAACGTCACCCCAAGCTCCCGATAGAGAATAATGAGAAACACCCATGACGGCATCAGTCCCGTCACGGTAAAGCAGACAAAATAGGTAATTCTGCTGAATACATCAGCAAAGGGATCCATGACCTTGCCGATTTCAGTTACCAGATTATACTTCCTGGCTATATAGCCGTCGAGCACATCTGTGGTCTCAATAAGTATATAGACAATAAGCAGCAGGACCGATGCCGCAACAGCACCAGTCCCGGTCCATAGGGGAAAAAAGTAGAGAATAAAAAATATCGGAGCAAGAAAGAGCCGAGCTGCAGTAAGAGAGTTTGGAAGATTCAACAGTATATCTCCTCTGTGTGGTGACAGCTTACCATGGTGAACTGATGGTGTAAAGCAACCGGCATCTTACAGACCCGTCAGCTCCTTGTACTTTCCCTGCAGATATTCAGTAAAATATCGAGGCTCCAGGGAGCTTCCGGTTACACGCTGAAGAAGGTCCGGTGCCTGGTATACCGCACCATGCTGATGAATGTGCTCATGAAGCCATCCCAGCACTGCCTTGAACTCACCCTGTGAAATCTGCTGTTCAATATCGGGAAGGTCATGTTTCATGGCTGCAAAAAACTGTGCGGCAAACAGATTTCCCAATGCATAGGTTGGGAAATACCCAATCATTCCTGCAGACCAGTGCACATCCTGAAGCACCCCCTCTCCGTCATGTTCAGGTACCGTGCCTACAAGATCTTTCATACTGCGGTTCCAGGCTTCCGGAAGGTCGCTTACATCAAGGTCTCCGGTAATCAGCAGTTTTTCCAGCTCGAAACGTAAAATAATATGAAGACCGTAGGTAACCTCGTCGGCATTCACCCTGATGCAGGACGGCTGGACCTTGTTGACGGCTCGAAGGAACTGGTAGAATTCAACCCCTTCGGTCTGCTCAGGAAACTGCCGTTGGAACAGCGGATAATACCAGCTCCAGAATTCACTGCTTCTTCCGATCATGTTTTCCCACATCCGTGACTGGCTTTCGTGCACCGCCAGGGATACCCCGGTCCCGAGACTGGTCTTCCCAAGTCCACCGGCAGCGGCCCCAAGTTCGTAGAGGGCATGACCGCCCTCATGGATGGTTGAAAACAGTGCATCAGCAACGGAGGGTTCTGAGTATCGGGTAGTGATTCTCGTATCGTCCCTCCCAATACCGGTAGTAAAGGGATGGGCTGAGACATCAAGCCTTCCTCTGGAAAAGTCAAAGCCCATATCAGACAGGACCATTTTTCCGAAGCTCTCCTGAGCTGATTCCTGGTACTCACGGTAGAGGAAGGAGTCATCTATCTCATCGGCATCACCGATCTTTTCGACAATCCGCACCAGGTCTTCCTTCATAACCTGAAACACCCGCTCCACTTCACTGGTTGTCATACCTGGCTCAAATTCATCCAGCAGCGGATCATAGGGATGCTGCTCATACCCGAGCAGCTGAGCCTTGTCACGGTTAAGCTTGACAATATGCTTCAGGTAGGGCTCAAATTCGGAAAAATCCCGCTGCTGTTTTGCCTTGCTCCAGACAGACTGAGCTTTGCTGGTGGTCTCACTGAACTCCTGCACCCATGATGAAGGAAGCTTCGACTGCCGAGAGTATTCACGGTAATACTCCCGCACCAGGGCCCTGTCGGCATCTTTAAGCTGCTCATCGCCGTTCGGTGCATCATCAGATGCTCCCAGGTCAGAAAGGATTGAACCGATTCCAGGGTCCGTCATCTTCTCATGCATGACCCTGCTGAGAAGGCCGATCTGCTCCGACCGTTCATCAACTCCTGCGCTGGGCATGTATGTTTCCTGGTCCCAGTGCAGCAGGGAGGTGATATGATCGTAGAGCACCAGTTCCTTGTCAAGTGAATAGATTTTTTTCAGAAGCTTCTGCTGTTCCTTCATGAAAGCACCGCCTTGTTTTCAATGATTTCCCGAGTATTCTCAATGAAGGTCTCCAGAGGAACTCCATTTTCCTGCTTGCCCGTCCTCCAGCGCACCGATACTGCCTTCTGCTGCTCTTCCTTCTCTCCGAGGATCAGCATAAAGGGGATCTTCTCCTGCTGAGCATTCCTGATCTTCGCATTCATCCGGTCATCGCTGAGGTCAGCGGATACCCGAAATCCCTCCTGCTTCAGAAGCTGTTCAACCTTGCATGCATATTCAATAAAGGGCTCAGCCACCGGGATAATCCGAACCTGCTCATATGCAAGCCATGGGGGAAAAGCCCCGGCATAATGTTCAACGAGAACTCCAAAAAACCGTTCAATTGAACCCAGCAGGGCTCGATGAATCATATAGGGCTGTTTCTCCTTCCCGTCACGGTCTACAAACACCATTTTGAACCGCTGGGGGAGGTTAAAATCAAACTGAATCGTAGTCAGCTGCCACTCCCTTCCCAGGGCATCCTTAATTTTCAGGTCAATCTTTGGTCCGTAGAACGCTCCTCCCCCATCATCAACCTCGTAATCAAGCCCTTCATGCTCCACTGCCCTGCGCAGCGACTCAACTGCAGCATCCCACTGTAATTGGGCACCCACAGAATCAACGGGACGAGTTGAGAGATACGCCTGGATTTCCTGGAATCCGAAGGACCGCAGCATATGCAGGGAGAATCTCAGGACCTCAAGGATTTCATCTTCCATCTGGTCAGGGGTGCAGATAATATGTGCATCATCCTGGGTGAATCCGCGGACCCGCATCAGCCCGTGAAGCGCTCCTGCCTTTTCATAGCGGTATACGGTGCCGAGCTCCGCCCATCTGCAGGGAAGGTCCCGGTAGGAGTGCTTGGAGTTGTTATAGATCATAATGTGAAACGGACAGTTCATCGGCTTGGCGTAATAATGGGCTTTGTCCATTTCCATTGACGGATACATTCCCTCTTTATAAAAATCCAGATGCCCGGAGGTCTCCCACAGCCAGGATTTTCCCACATGGGGAGAACAAACCATTTCATATCCGTTGGCGTAATGCTCGTTCCTCCAGAAATCTTCTATGGCAAGCCTGATCCTTGCACCCTTGGGATGCCAGTATACCAGCCCTGCACCCGCCTCCTCATGAAGGGAAAACAGGTCCAGGTCCTTCCCCAGCCTGCGATGATCACGCTTTTCAATATCCTCAAGCTTTTTCAGATAGAGCCGCAGCTCCTTGGGATTTTTCCAGGCAGTGCCGTAGATCCTGGTGAGCATCGGATTTGTTTCCTTGCCCCTCCAGTATGCTCCGGCGATGGAGAGAAGCTTGAATGCCTGGGGGTTCAGGTCCTTCGTGGACTCCACATGGGGACCCCGGCAGAGATCGGTAAAGCCTCCCTGGGTGTACAGCGACACCTCCTCATCCTCAGGGATTGCCTGAAGCAGCTCAAGCTTGTACTTCTGGTCAGCAAAGAGCTCTTCAGCTTCCCTTCGGCTTACTGCACGCTTGACAAAGGGTTTGCCGAAGGAAATTATTTCCTTCATCCGAGCGGAGATTTCATCAAGGTCCTCCGGCTTCAGCTGCCTCGGCAGATCAAAATCATAATAGAATCCGTTGTCGATAGACGGTCCTACAGCTATCTGTGCGGTTGGAAACATTTCAAGCACCGCTTCAGCCATTACATGAGACATGGAATGCCTCAAAGCATGCAGTTTATCATCCTGTTCCATACAAACTCCTGTTGTTCAAGATATATAAAAAAACCCTTACATTTTTCGTCTCAATACCGAAACATCTGATCTGATTTCAGACCAGTGAACGGTAAGGACGAAAAACGCAAGGGTTCTGTAAGTCCCGACGCTTTCCGCGGTTCCACCTTACTTCCGCAGCGGATGCTGCAGCACCTTCATTAACCCGTTAACGCAGGGAAACGGCTGGAACTACGCAGGCGCCTTCAAAAAAACCGCCTTTCATCCCAGCAGCTCGGGAGGGGTTTTCGAAAGGAGCCTGCTGAGGATCTTCCAGCCAGGCAGTGTTCTGAACAACAGAATTCTGCACCGGACCCTCTCTCTGAAAGCAGCTTGACTTTCTACTCGTCTCCGTCATTGCTGTTGGATAAAAAAAAGCACAACGCTTCATGCAGTTACGCCTCCCCCGATCAAGTTGCCTTGCTCGACGGGCACCATGAAGCTAGTTGTATCCTACATAATCATAAAAAAGCATAAAAAAGTCAACTGCCTGACTCAGGTATTTCAGAATATTTACACTTCAAGCAGGTCCGTAAGCCTCTCAACTACCACATCCGGTTTATGAGGCGAGGCCTCAAGGTCCTCTCGTTTGGTCTCACCGGTGAGCACCAGTGCTGAGGCAATTCCATGGGCATTTCCCATAGCAATTTCTGTATACAGACGATCTCCAGCAAGCATCATCCTGTCTCTCGGAATGTTGAGGCAATTCTCCAGGTACTTAACAGTCTCCTCATAGGGTTTCCCCAAATACTTCGGAACAGCTCCCGTAGATGCGGTGATGCACGCGCAGATTGAACCGCAGTCAGGAAGAAATCCGTCCTCCGAAGGGCAGTTGAAATCAGGATGCGTGGCAAGAAACATGCTCCCCCCCCTGATATGCCTGCAGGCATCACAGAGGCGATGGTACACCAGGGAAGTATCATAGGCAGCAAGAACAATATCAGGTCTGGTGTCTGTGAGCCTGATTCCCTTCTGTTCCATATACTCTTTGAGGTCCGATGTTCCCAGAAGGAACACTGAAGCCTCCGGAAAGTTCTGTGTTATATAGGCTGCAGCAACCTCTCCGGAGGTTGCAATCTGGTCTTCGGTAACTTGGCATCCCATCCTCCGGAGCTTGTTCACATAGGCTTGTGCAGTTTTTGATGAATTATTGGTAAAAAACAGATACTGCTTTCCCCTTCGTTCCAGCTCCCTGATAAACTCCAGGGACCCCTCAAGGATTGTCTCACCCAGATAGAATGTTCCGTCCATATCAAGGATGATGCAGTCCTTCGTATCCAGTATTCCCACGATATTCCTGCCTGATAGTTTTCTGCGATACTACCATGTTTCATGTTAGAACGTACAGATATGATTTATTCTACATATGGTTGACATCTGCAACATGTGGGATTAAGCTGATATTAAGTGGAGTATTCTGCTTATAAGTACTTATTAATTGTTAACTTAATACAAACAAAAGGAGTGTGTTATGTCTGAACAAAAGCCCCCGACCCCAAAAAAGGGGAAGATGGATTGGTACTTCAAATCCAATCTGCTGCTGAGAATCCTTGGAGGATTAATTCTTGGTGCCATTGTCGGACTCATCTTCGGTGAAAGCGTTGCATGGATGCAGCCCTTCGGTGATTTGTTTATCAGGCT
>PWNW01000023.1 GCA_003557605.1 Spirochaetaceae bacterium | reverse complement strand
TGAAAGATTATTCGGAGGGCAGAAACATCGGAGAACTGTATGCTATGCCTGGATGCCGAAGAAGAACCGTACGGCGGCGGAGAAGGAGGAAGATATGCCGGGATTTGACAGGACGGGACCGTTTGGATACGGACCAATGACCGGGGGGCAAAGAGGATTATGCAGACCCTGGGGCAGAAGAATGAGAGGAGCCTTTGGAAACTTCAGAAGCAAGGATGCGGTTATCCGTGATCTGGAGTATCAGCAGGAGATTCTGAAGGAGGAGCTTAAGAGTATTTCAGAAGAACTGAAGGACATACAAAGCGGAGAAACACCATCATGAAGCTTGCATTCACGGTAAAACAGGAGAAGCTGTTTCCAGTAATGGATGAACGGTTTGCCCGTACGGAGAAATTTCTTATCTATGATACCGACGGCAGCCGAGGCTTCAAGGAAATCTCAAACAAAGAAGCCCGTGAGTCTCAGCAGGGGGCTGGAGTTCATGCCGCTTCATTGATGATTGAACAGGGAATTGACTGCGTGATTACAGGAACATGCGGCCCTAAGGCCAGGAAGGCTCTTGAAGCTGCGGGTATAACAATTCATCTCACAGCAAAGAAAAGCCCAGCAGAAGCCTTGAAGGAAGCACTCAGCCAATGTCAGGCAGACCAATACGAATAGCCGTAGTATCAGGCAAGGGCGGAACCGGGAAAACCTTTCTTGCGGTTAACCTTGCCTGTACGGCACCATGTACATTATATGATTGTGATGTTGAAGAACCGAACACCCATCTGTTTTTTCAGACACCATGGGAGCAGATACAGTCTGTGGAAAGAAGGATACCAATTATTAATGCTTCTTTGTGCACTCTCTGCGCTTCCTGCAGCAGTTTCTGCCGGTTCCATGCACTGCTGTGCAGCAGTGATTCGGTCCAGGTGTTTCCGGAACTGTGCAGAAGCTGCGGGGGATGCCGCCTGATATGTCCGAATCAGGCCCTCTCCATGATGCCGGAGGAAATTGGAACTGTTTTGAAATCCTCATATGATGATGCATTAACCCTGGTGCAGGGGGTTCTCAAAATAGGCACAGCAGTTGTTCCTCCTGTGGTTCATGAGGTGCTGAAGGTTCATTCCAATGATGAAATCCAGATCATTGATGCACCCCCTGGAACCGGATGCAGTGTAATGGCTGCAGTATCAAGGGCTGACTATGTTCTTGCTGCTGCAGAACCTACTCCCTTCGGCCTCCATGATTTCCAGGTTCTGGTCAAAGCCCTTCGCAGCAGAGGCATTCCCTTCTCTGCAGCAGTAAACAAGTCACTTTCCCATGATGATTCTATTACGAAGTACTGCAGGGAAGAGGGTATCAAGGTATCAGGACGAATCTTTTTTGACGAGAAAATCATGGATATTTGTTCAAAAGGCGGTATTGCGGTGAAGCTCATACCTGAATACCGGAAGATATTTTCAAATCTTCGCAGCACCATAGTAGAGGAAGCAAAGCGATGCGTACTATAACAGTCCTCAGCGGTAAGGGAGGTACAGGAAAGACTACCTTGAGCGCATCTCTGGTTGAACTGAGCAGACGGTGTATTGCCGTTGACTGTGATACAGGAGCCTCAAATCTTCACCTACTGCTTCAGTCCAGGACAATGAGCAATGAAGACTTGTATCTCGGCAGCACGGCGCAGCGGGACGACTCTGCATGCATATCCTGCGGTGCATGCCGAAAGTCATGTGCATTTCACGCCGCAGGAGAACCCATAGATACCTCCCTGTGCCAAGGATGCGGTGTCTGCACACTGGTATGTCCCGTAGATGCGGTAAAGCTTGTAAATAGATATGACGGGATATGGAAGAGGTCAGAAACTGAAAACGGCATGATGTTTCATGCCGACATGGTTCCTGGGGCAGAAAGTTCAGGAAAACTAGTCACCTTATTGAAGCATCATGCATATGCCTATGCACAGAAACATCAGTATTCTCTGACTATATGTGACGGTCCTCCGGGAATAGGGTGTCCGGTAATCGCTTCAATTACCGGCTCATCAGAGGTGGTCCTTGTAACCGAACCGACAGAAGCTGCATTTGCCGATATACAGCGAATTATTGAACTGGTAGAAAATTTCTCCATCCCGATGTATGTGTGCATAAACCGATGGGATATCTGGAAAGAAATGACCTGCCGAATTGAGGCATACTGCAGAAAGCACAGCGTGCCGGTCCTTGGAAAAATCCGGTATGATCCCGGGATTCGTGAAGCTCTGAATAGCGGCATGTCCCCTGTCCGGGCAGACATTCCCAGCAGAAACGATGTGATACATATATATACAGCTTTGATTCAATAGAGGAGAACTGCACTATGAGAAAAACCGTAGGAGTGATGTCGGGAAAGGGAGGAGTTGGAAAGAGCACCGCAGCAGTGAACCTGGCGGTGCATCTGAGCAGGAAAGGATGGAACACTGGACTTCTTGATATCGACATTCATGGTCCAAGCATTCCGGCTATGCTTGCATTAAGCTCTTCCAGGGCCCTTCAGGACAGCAGAGGCATACATCCCCTTCTCTACCGATCCATGAAGGTGATGTCCATCGGTTTTCTGCTTCCCGACAAGGATGACGCGCTTATATGGAGAGGTCCGCTGAAGATGAAGGCAATTGAACAGATGGTGAACCATACAGTATGGGGAGATTTGGATATGCTGGTCATCGATGCCCCTCCCGGCACCGGTGATGAGGCTCTGTCGGTTTGTCAGCTCATCAATGATATCATCGGTATGATTATTGTCACAACACCTCAGAACATTTCTGAGATAGATGTACGTAAATCAATAACCTTCTGCAGAGCACTAGACATTCCAGTTCTTGGTCTTCTGAACAACATGGCATCATTTGCCTGTCCTTCCTGCGGTACATCGACTGAACTGTTTCCTTCCGGGGCAGCAAAGAATATCTCAAATGACATGCAGGTGCCGATACTTGGCTCTCTCCCCTTCGACCCAGATATCGCAGGATCATCAGATCAGGGAATTCCTTTCGTTGAGCAAAACATCCCGTCAGCGAATTTAATGAAAGACATTATGAATACCATAGAGGAGAAGATAGTATGAAAATAGCAGTTCCAGTTTCAGGGCAGCAGATAGCTGAACATTTCGGGCAGTGCCGGGAGTTTTACATATATTCCGCAGATACCGAGACAAAAGAAATCATGGAGGAGCTGCAGCGCTCAGCTCCTCCTCATGAGCCTGGAATCCTGCCCTCCTGGCTTGCAGATCATGGAGTTGATACCGTTATTGCCTCCGGGATGGGAAAACGCGCACAGCAGCTGTTTTCAGCGTACGGTATAACTGTAGTTACAGGGGCAGTATCTTCTGAGCCGAGACAGGCTGTTGATGAATACCTGAAGGATCATCTGAAAACCGGCAGCAATCAATGCACGCATTAATTCTGCATATCTGCAGGGGGAATCTCTGATCCAGGTTCTTCCTGCTTCTTTTTTCCCCGTTTTTTCTTTTTCTTATCTCCCGCTTTATCAGCAAACTTCTTTTCAAAGGTTGAATTAATCTCCTGTTCAATCATTTCAACATCTTTTGTCCGTTTTTTTCTGCTGCGGTGACCCAATGCCACAGGAAGCATGGCAAGGGCACCAATAAGCAGGGAAATAAAAATGGTCAGGTAGACTGGAATATCTTCAATGGTGTATACGATAAACGAGATATGTGAAACATGATCGATATTAAATGAGATAAACAGAACGATGAGGGTTACACAAAGAATTGCGCCAATTATTTTCCACATGGAACAACTTCCCCTTTAAATGTATTTCCTGCAAGCTCAGAAAGCCTGACGTGAATCATATCACCCTTGTTCAGCGAACCGCGCTCTACGATTACCATATCATCATGCTCAGTGCGGGCCAGCAGCTCATTATGGTCTTTTTTTGTCCTGTCTTCAACAATTACTTCTTCAATTGAGCCTATTCTTTTCGCTTTTTCCTTCAGTCCGAGCTCTTTCTGCAGGTCAATGACCTGTTTCAGCCTGGCAAGCTTCACCTCGTCACTGAGCTGATCAGGAAGCTCCAGAGCCTTAGTCCCTTCCCGGGGGTTGTAGTAATAGGTAAAGGCATCGGTATATGACACTTCCCGCATCAAAGAACGGGTATCTTCAAGGTCCTGCTCATTTTCACCGGGAAACCCGATAAGCAGGTCTGTAGAAAAGGTAATTTCAGGGATGTCTGATCTCAGGGATTCAATGATTCTGAGATACTCTTCACGGGTGTACTTGCGGTTCATATGCTTAAGCACCCTGTCTGATCCATGCTGAACCGGAAGATGGAGATGACGGCATATCTGACGATGTTCGCCCATCAGGGGTCCTAATTCAGGGGAAACATCCTTCGGGTGAGAGCTGAGAAACCTGATCCAGCGAATCCCCTGTGTGTTCAGTTCAATATTTTGGAGCAGATCGGTAAAGGTCACCGTAAGATCACCACAAGTCCAGCGATATGAGTTCACGTTCTGTCCCAGCAGCACTATTTCCTTCACTCCCCTATCTTCTAATGATTTCATCTCCTCTAGGATTTCATTTGGATTACGGGAAATCTCACTGCCCCGGACATAGGGGACAATGCAGTAGCTGCAGTAATTGCTGCAGCCGTTCATTATCGGAATAAATGACCTGGTCTCCCCTTCCTTATGGTGGGATTTCTGAAACTCATATACTTCAAGATGCTCATCACCGCCGGTGAGATAGGATACAATATGATTTTTCCCTGCTGTTCCGATAACTGCATCTACCCCATATTCCTTAAGGGACTCTCCCAGCAGCCGTTCAGCCATGCACCCGGTTAAGATCACCGTAAGCTTCCGGCTGTTCTTCATGCGTTTAAAAAAACCAAGCCTCCCCCAGATACGGTTCTCAGCGGTCTTTCTCACCGAACATGTGTTGATAATTACCACTGAAGCCTCTTCGGGGAATGAAGCAGGGGAATATCCCTGATTCAGTAAATCAATTTCCAGGGCATTGGACTCTGCAAAATTCATCTGACATCCGTAGGTTTCCAGCCAGTACATGGAAGGTCCCTGCTGCATTACTGTACCGCCTTCATACGCTGCTTATAGGATGTCACGGTATTGACCATCAGCATCGCAATAGTCATTGGCCCCACGCCTCCGGGAACTGGGGTGATTTTTGATACCTGGTCATATGCTCCATGGTAGTCCACATCACCTGCAAGACGGTACCCCCGCTTTTTTGACGGATCATCAACCCGGTTTACCCCTACATCAATAACCACAGCACCATGTTTTATCATCTCCCGGGTAATGATGCCCGGACTTCCCACAGCTGCAATAAGTATGTCTGCCTGACGGGTGTATGATCCAAGGTCCTTTGATCGTGAATGACATACCGTGACGGTGGCATCACCTCGGTTGCCCTTTCGAAGAAGCAGGTTCATCAAGGGTTTACCCACAATATTGCTTCTTCCTACAATACAGACATGTTTTCCTGAAATTTCTATGCCGTTTCTCAGCATCAGTTCAATAATCCCGTTGGGGGTGCAAGGAAGAAACCCGGGCACACCAGCAGTAAGCCTTCCAAGGTTTACTGGATGAAAGCCGTCAACATCCTTGTTCGGATCCAAAGCAAGAAGCACCTTCTGATCATCAATATGATCAGGAAGCGGAAGCTGTACAAGTATTCCGTCAACTTCTTCATCTGTATTGAGTTCTTCAATGAGAGAAAGCAGGTGATCTTGAGAAACATCTGATGTAAGATGAATATCCCTGGATGCTATACCGACCTCCCCACAGGCTTTGTGCTTGCCGGTCACATAGGAAACACTGGCAGGGGCATCACCAGCAAGCACCACAGCAAGGCACGGC